>NZ_JBSXNN010000016.1:0-39145 GCF_056857635.1 Vreelandella sp. L-15
TGCTTCCAAGACGATTGCCCGAGGGAATGGCTTGGTTATCGCCGTAAAAGTCCCACAGTGGGGATTTTTACGGTGGCGAACCAACTCATATCCCCCAGGTCTCACATCGTCTCCACAGACGTAACTTTCCGAGTGCCCCTCAGTAGGTCGTGTCGACGTGAGTAGTATAGCACTGTGCAAATCATCAGCAAGGGCATCCTGCGGATGCCGCGTTATCCATCCGCTCACTAAAAGTAAGCGGTTTTTCGCGCTGATTGATAAAATGCATATGCCGTTGGCACTCACGCCATGCTTCTTGCAAACGTAGTAGTGCAATATCCTGAGTCATAATGGAAGTCCTGCCCGCTCAGCAATACTAAAAATGGCCGGATAATTCTGGCGGCTGGGATAATCAATCAGCATATCGATTTTTTGCTCGCCGAGTAGCTGCTGAAGCTTTACTTGGCAGCGCATTTCAGCCCGTACTATGTCATTGACATCGTGGATATCCGTTGTGATCAGAAGATCAATATCGCCACCTTTGGCTTGATCATCCGTGCGGGAGCCAAAAAGCTTTACGCTCGCTTGCGGCCCAAAACACGACTTCACGGCGCTGACGATGGCCTGACGCTGAACATCATTTAAGCGCATCGTTGACCTCCTTAGCCTACACACTAGCCATTTATTGCTTTCAAAAGGCTAGCATATTTTAGCCTTTCTTATCCCACTCATGGTAAACCAACTATCTTCAAAAAGTTGACACCTTCATCACAGCCCCGCTAGAGTCCTGTCAACTTTCAAAAGAATATAGGTTTACCCGTGACCACTACCTCGACTGCTTCTCACGCGGCGGATGCCGCGCCGCGCCACGACTGGACGCTTGACGAGATCAACGCGCTGTTTGCGCTGCCCTTTAACGACCTGCTGTTTCAAGCCCAGCAGGTCCACCGGGCACATTTCGATGCCAACGCGGTGCAGGTGTCTACCCTGCTGTCGATCAAGACCGGGGCCTGCCCGGAAGACTGCAAGTACTGCCCCCAATCGGGTCACTACAACACCCAGTTGGAAAAAGAGAAGCTGCTGGAAATCGAGAAGGTAGTGGCCCAGGCCAAGGCGGCCAAAGAGGCGGGCGCTAGCCGCTTCTGCATGGGGGCCGCGTGGCGCAGCCCACGGGATAAAGATTTAGTGGTGGTGGAAGAGATGGTGCGCCAGGTAAAGGCGCTGGGGCTTGAGACCTGCATGACGCTGGGTATGGTTGACGGCGAGCAGGCTACCCGGCTGGCGGCGGCCGGGCTGGACTACTACAACCACAACCTCGACACCTCCCCCGATTACTACGGCGAAATCATCACCACCCGCACCTACAGCGACCGTTTAGAAACCCTAGCCACCGTGCGTGACGCCGGTATGAAAGTGTGCTCTGGCGGTATTTTAGGCATGGGCGAAGGCGCACAGGATCGCAGCGCGCTGCTGCAGCAGCTGGCCAAGCTCTCTCCACATCCCGAGTCCGTGCCTATCAACATGCTGGTCAAAGTGCCGGGAACGCCACTGGAGAACGTCGATGATTTAGACCCACTGGAGTTCATCCGCGCCATTGCCGTGGCGCGCATCATGATGCCCCAGAGCCACGTGCGCCTCTCCGCAGGCCGGGAGCAGATGAGCGAATCCACCCAAGCGCTCGCCTTCCTGGCTGGTGCTAACTCCATCTTCTACGGCGACAAGCTGCTGACCACCGGCAACCCCCAGGCAGAGCGCGACCGTGCGCTGTTTGCCAAGCTGGGCCTGCATCCCGAGCGCCGTGACACCTGCGAAGACGATACACAGCGCGCCGAGCGGCTGGCCCAGCAAGCGCAGCGCAACGCCCAGGCAGAGCGCGCTGCGGCGCTGGCGGTGGATGCCAGTGTCTGAGGTATGGCACCAGCGCTTAGCGGCAGCCCGCGATGAGCGCGAGCGCCAGCAGCGCTGGCGCAACCGCCGGGTTTCTGCCCATGGGGCACTCGACTTTGCAGGCAACGACTACCTGGGCCTTGCCCAAGACCCACGGGTCCAGGCGGCCCAGGCAGAAGGCGCGAAGCGCTTTGGCGCAGGGGCCGGCGCGTCGCACTTGGTCAGCGGGCACCTGGGCATTCACGATACCTTGGAAGAAGCGCTGGCGGAGTGGACCGGACGCGAAAGAGCGCTACTTTTCTCCACGGGCTATATGGCAAACCTGGGCGTACTGCAGGCGCTCGCGGATTCAAACACCGCGATATTTCAGGACCGATTTAACCATGCCTCGCTGCTTGATGGTGGCGCGCTGAGCGGCGCCCGCTCCCGGCGCTACCACCACCGGGATGTCAACGACTTACAGCGTTTGCTTGCGCGCAGCACGGCCACCCATCAGCTGGTGGTCAGCGACGGCGTGTTCAGCATGGATGGCGATATCGCCGACATCAATCAGCTCGCCCACCTCAGCCAGCAGCACGACGCCTGGCTAATGATCGACGATGCCCATGGTCTCGGTGTACTGGGTGAACACGGCGCGGGCTGCGTAGAAGGTTTTGATAGCCATGCCGTGCCGATCTTGGTCGGCACCCTGGGCAAGGCGCTAGGCACCGCAGGCGCATTTGTGGCGGGTGACGCCGCGTTGATCGAACACCTGATTCAGTTTTCCCGCAGCTACGTGTATACCACCGCCCAGCCACCCGCGATTGCTGCCGCCACGTTAGAAGCGCTCGCCATCGTGCAGCGGGAGCCCGAGCACCGCCAACGGCTCACTCGCCATATTGACTACTTCCGCCAGCAGGCGGCCGCCTTAGGGCTGCCACTCGGCCACTCCCACACGCCCATCCAGCCGCTGCTGCTGGGCAGCGAGCAGCGCACCCTAGCCTGGGCGGCCACGTTCGATGAGCACGCTATCCAGGTAGGGGCGATTCGACCACCCACGGTGCCTAACGGCGAGGCGCGGCTGCGCATCACCCTGAGCGCCCGCCACACCCAAAGCGATATCGATCGGCTCTTGGGAGTCGCCGCCGCCTGCCTGCAAGAGGAGCAGCGATGAAGCTCATCCTACTCTCGGGCTGGGGCGTCGACCGCCGTATATGGCAGACGCTTTCGGAGCATTGGCCCAGCCCTGTCGAGCCCAGCGCAGTGGAGTGGCCCGGCTACGGCGATGCTCCAGCGCCACCTACCCCCACGAGCATTGCCGCGCTCGCCAAGCGTATGGCCCCCGAGCTACCCAGCGATGCCGTCTGGGTAGGCTGGTCGCTGGGTGGGCTGCTGGCCACAGCGCTGCTCGACTACTTGCCGCCGCCCAACGCCCTGCTGCTACTGGGCGCAGGCAGCCGTTTTTGTAGTGACGCGGAGAGTGATGGCGGTGTGAGGAGCGACGAGCTTGCCAGCTTTAAGCACGCCTTCCACCGTGACCCCGTTGCCACGTGGCGGCACTTTCTACGCTGGCAGGCCCAAGGCGAACCCAACGCCCGCGAGGCCCACCGCCAGCTACGAGCACAGTTAGGTGAGACTCCCCACGCCGATACCGACACGCTCGCGCAAGGGCTCATGTGGCTAGAGACGCTGGATAACCGGGCACTGCTTGCCAACCCTCCCTGCCCTATCCGCCGCTTGGCAGGCGCCCACGACCCGCTGCTACCAAGCAGCACGCGCCAGCAAGCGCTTCGGCTAGAAGCTGCAGGGCACTGCCCCATGCTCTCCCAACCCGCCCCACTGGCGGCACGGCTAGCCGAGCAGGCCACGCGCGCGCTACAGGAGCCGCGATGAACTCACCGCTCACCTCGCTGCCACTGCCCCGCTGGCAGGAGCGTGTCGCTCGGGCTTTTTCACGGGCGGCACCACGCTACGATGATCTCGCCAGCGCCCAGCGCGACATTGGCGAGGTGCTCTGGCAAACGCTGCCGGAGAGTGCCCAGCACGTGCTCGACCTGGGCTGCGGCACCGGCTACTGGACCCAGCGGCTAGCGGAACACTATCCCGATGCTGCCATCACCGGGCTCGATCTAGCGCCCGGTATGCTCGCCCACGCCCAGGCGCAGTATGGCGATGCCATACGCTGGCAACAGGGGGACGCCGCCGCGCTACCGCTCAGCGATGCCAGCGTGGATCTCGTGTTCTCAAACCTGGCGATTCAGTGGTGTCCGGATATCGGCGCAGTGATGCAGGAGCTCGCCCGGGTGCTCGCCCCGGGTGGACAGGCGCGCATCACCACGCTACTGCCCGGCACGCTGAGCGAAGTCGCCACCGCTTGGCAGCGGCCCGAGGCGCTGCTGCAAACGCTGGATGCCAGCACCGTACAGCGGGCCATTCAGCAAAGCGGCCTGCGCCTCACCCAGCATACCTGTGCGCAGCGGCGGTTTTTCTATTCCGATATGAACGCCGTCATGGCCTCCATCAAAGGCGTAGGCGCCCAAGTAACACGGCCCAATGCGCAGCTTACCCGTCGTGAACTGGCTGCCGCCCAAGCGCGTTTTGAAACCCTACGTGAACCTCAAGGGCTGCCGGTTAGCTACCACTGTTTCACCCTGCACCTGGAACAAACGCCATGACCACCTATTTCGTCACTGGTACCGACACCGACGCGGGCAAAACCCTGGCCACCAGCGCGCTGCTGTGCGCCGCCCGCCAGCGCCAGCTCACCACGCTAGGGTTAAAGCCCATCGCCTCCGGCAGCGAGGCCACGCTCAGCGGCTTGCGCAACCGCGACGCCCTGGCGCTACAGGCACAAAGCCTCCCGCCGGTGGATTACTCGACGGTCAATCCGTGGGCCTTTGCCCCCGCCATTGCGCCGCATCTTGCCGCCCTGGAAGCAGGTGCGGTGCTTAACGTGGCAAGCGTTACTCAGGCGCTCAGCGACACGTTAACCAGCACGCCACGGGACCTGACGCTAATCGAAGGCGCAGGCGGCTGGCGGGTGCCGCTGAACGAAGCGGAGGACTTTTCCGACCTGCCCCGCGCGCTCGGGCTGCCGGTGATTCTGGTGGTTGGGCTGAAGCTGGGTTGCCTGAACCATGCGCGGCTCACCGCCGAGGCCATCGCCGCCGATGGCTTAACGCTGGCGGGCTGGGTAGGCAGCGTAGTGGACTCAGCCTTTGCCGACGACAGCCCGCGCTTTGCAGCCAATGTGGCGCTGCTGAAACGCGCTCTGCCCGCCCCTTGCTTGGGCATCATTCCTCATTTAGCTACGGCAGATGCGCCCACCGCGCAGTACTACCTCTCCCTTGATGCGCTGCTCCCCCTCGCCACCCAGGAGGCGACGCCATGAACTCCCCCGTTTGGCACCCCTATGCCCATCTCAAAACCCAAACGCCTGCGCCCAAAGTGGTCGGCGGCAGCGGCAGCTACTTTACGCTGGAAAGCGGCGAGCGCCTGCTGGATGCCACCTGCTCCTGGTGGTGCATGATTCACGGCTACGGCCATCCGCGCCTCGTCGCCGCCATCCGCGAGCAGGCGGGGGAGCTTTGCCATGTGATGCTGGGCGGCCTCACTCACGACCCCGCCGACCAGCTCGCGCAAGAGCTGGTGCGTATTACCCCGCCGGGGCTGAATCATGTGTTCTACTCCGATAGCGGCTCGGTGGGCATGGAAGTGGCCATGAAGATGGCGCTGCAGTACCAAGTGCTCTCGGGCCACCCCGGCAAGCGCAAAATGCTCTCGCTGATGAAGGCGTACCACGGCGATACCACCGGCTGCATGGCGGTGTGCGATCCCGAAGAGGGCATGCACAGCCTGTTCGCCAGCCTGCTGCCTCAGCACCACTTCGCCCCGGCCCCCACGGCACCCTTCGATGCCACGCCAGCCCAGGTAGAGCATGACCTCGCCGCGCTGCGGGAAGTGCTAGCGCGCCACCACCATGAGATTGCCGCACTACTGATGGAGCCGCTGCTGCAAGCGGCGGGCGGGCTGAACATGACCTCGCCGCACTACCTGCGCGGCGCCCGCGCGCTGTGCGATGAGTTTGGCGTGCTGCTGATTTTCGACGAAGTCGCCACCGGCTTTGGCCGCACCGGCAAGCTGTTTGCCGCCGACCACGCAGGCGTCACGCCAGACATCATGGTGCTCTCCAAAGGGCTAACCGGCGGCTACTTGGGCCATGCGGCCACGCTGGCTACCGACCGGGTTCACGGGGCATTTATTGGCAACAGCGAGCACCACGCGTTCATGCACGGCCCCACCTTTATGGGCAACCCCCTGACCTGCCGCGTGGCGCTGGAGAGCCTGCGGGTGTTCGAAGAGGAGCACTACCTGGAGAAAATTGCCGCGCTCAGCCAAACGCTACGGCGCGAGCTGCTGGAGGACGCGGCGCTGCGCGCGCACCCGGCAGTGGCAGATGTCCGGGTGCTGGGCGCGACAGCGGTGATCGAGACCCATGGCAGCGAGGCGCTGGCGGGCGTGGCCGCGTTTGCCAGAGCACGGGGCGTGTGGCTGCGCCCCATTGGCCGCTGGCTCTACACCATGCCCGCCTATATTGCGACGGACGCCGAGATCACCCAGATTACCGGAGTCATGAAAGCGTGGTTTCTCGAAGCGCGCCGGTAACCTGCCATCCATCGGTTCGCTCACTCCGCCCCGTCGTTGACTCAAGGCAAGAGCAAGTTGCCCTGCTTGCGCCACTGGTGAACCAGCGCTGGCACGCCTTCCCCCGCCGTGGTGTTGATCGCCAGCACGCCAGGCGGGCTGAGCGCATCGGCGTCGGGGTCTATCAGTGCACAGGGGGTGTCGTAGTCGATGTAGGTCAGCAGCGATGCGGCGGGCATCACCGCCAGCGAGGTACCCACCACAAGCAGGAAATCCGCTTGGCTCACCAGCTCGCAGGCCTCTTCGAACAGCGGCACGGCTTCCCCGAACCACACCACGTCCGGGCGCAGCTGGCTGCCCTTATCGCACACATCGCCCAGGGCAATTCCGCCCTTTGACAGCGGGTAGCGCAGCCGGGCATCGACGGATGAGCGTGCCTTGAGAATCTCGCCGTGCAGGTGCAGCACGTGGCGCGAACCGGCACGCTCGTGCAGGTCATCGATATTCTGCGTCACCACGCTGACTCGGAAGCCATCCTGCTCCAGCGCCGCCAGCGCTTTATGGGCGGCGTTGGGCTTCGCGCGGCGGATCTGATCACGGCGCTGGTTATAGAACGCCAGCACCCGCTCTGGGTCTTGCCGCCACCCTTGCGGCGTGGCGACCTCTTCCACCGGGTGATCCTCCCAGAGGCCATCGCTGGCGCGGAAGGTTTGAATGCCGCTCTCCGCGCTGATTCCCGAGCCGGTAAATACCACCAAGTGCGGGGCTGAAGTCATGCTATCCTCGGCTTACGTCGTCCAGTAAACGCCTAATGTACCAGTTGCCCCACGGTGCCTGCGAATCGCTGCTTGTTGCGATACGGGTAAACGTCGATCACCCGCCCCTCCAGAATCGCCCGCTGTAGCGCCAGCCAGTAGTCCGGGTCGAACAGCTCCGGATGCTGCTCCATAAATAGTGCGCGCAGTTCCGGGTTGGCAAACATAAACGGACCAAACTCTTCGGGGAAGATATCGTTGGGGCCAATGGAAAGGCTGGCCCCGCCATTCATGTAACTGTCGACCCCCTGGGATTTGGGAATATGGCGGAAGCGGCACTCGGTGAGATAGCTCACCTCGTCGTAGTCGTAGAAAATCACCCGCCCGTGGCGCGTGACGCCAAAATTCTTCAGCAGCATATCGCCAGGAAAAATATTCGCTGCTGCCATCTGTTTGATGGCGTTGCCGTAATCTTTTAGCACCATTACCCGCTCATCGGCGCTGCACTGCTCCAGATAAATATTCAGCGGCGTCATCATTCGCTCGGTGTAGCAGTGCTTGATGATCACCTTGTCCTCTTTCAGCGACACCGTGGAGGGTGCAACCTCCAGCAAATGGGCCAAACACTCCGGCTCGAAGTGGTCCTGGCGGACGATAAAGTTGGAGAACTCCTGGGTGTCGGCCATGCGCCCTACCCGATCGTGGCGTTTTACCAGCCGGTACTTCTCCCGCACGATGGCGTGGGTGACCTCTTTGGCGGGGTCGAACTTATCCTTGATGATCTTGAACACGGTGCGAAAGCTCGGCAGCACGAATACCGCCATCACCATGCCCCGCACCCCCGGCGCGATCATGAAGCGCTCTTCGCGCTTGGCCACCTGCTGGTTCAGCGCGCGGAAAAATTCGGTTTTGCCGTGTTTGAAAAAGCCAATGGCGGCGTACAGCTCGCCCTCGGGCTTGTGGGGCATAAGCTGTTTTAGGTAACCGACGAACTCCCCCGGCACCGGCACCTCTACCTGGAAATAGGCGCGAGTGAACGAGAAGATGATCGACACTTCATCGGTTTCGGTGAGGACCGTATCCAAATGCAGGCAGGGGTCGCCGCCCTGCTGCTCGCCATACCCTTCCCCATGTAGAACGGGCAGCACCAAGGGGACCTGCTCGCCGCCACCTAGAATGCGCCCCACCAGATACGCCCCTTTGTTGCGGTAAAACACGCTGTTGAGTAGCTCCACCTGGGCATCGTCTGCCTGCCAAATCGCAACAGGGAGCTGAGCTTCCAGCAATCCAGCGCCGAGCTGGCTGTCGCGCTCGACGTCGGCAAAGGGGGACTCGAACGGGGCTTCACTCAGCGCCCAAGCGAGCGCCCCCGCCCAGTCGCCGTTGACGTAATACCTGCGGCACAGCTCAATGCCCGAACGGTGCGCGGCATCCTCCCGGGAGCTGTACACAAACATCCAGTCGTTGCGGATATGGCGATGCTGAAACACCGAGCAGAACAGCGAATTAAAGAAGGTTTCCGCCAGCTCGTAATCCAACCGCTGGCTGATCAACTGCGCGTAGTGCCCTCGTGCTTCCCGCCACGTCTCACAGTGAGCCAGTACATCTGCGGCAAAGGTGCGCTGCAATCGGCCGAGCGTCTCCTCGACTTTTTCACCGTACAGGTTGATCCGCGCGGCGGAGGCCTGCTGCGCTTCACGCCAGGCGGCGTCGCGAAAGCGGCGGCTGGCATCTGAGGTGATCTGCTTGAAACGCGCACGGTACTCATCGAAACCGTGCAGCACAGTGGCCGCTAGGCGATACGCGGGGGAGTGTTTCATCACGCTGGCTCACGTCGAAAGAGGGCTTTCCAGATTCCGTGAACGGCACACTACATACGAGACGACCTTAGTACTGTAACTGTCAACCCTGTAAGTGTCAGCCCTGTGAATAAGGCGCAATGGAGGCTATCTCCAGGAGAAACGGCCCGGCGGCGCGGTCGGCAATCAAGAAACCGAGCTGGTGAATAGAGTGCGGGTCGAGAGGCGGCGCGCTGGAAAGCAGCGTGCCCCGGCGCACCGCCTCGAACTGTGCCCAGGTGAATTGATGCGTTTCCCACTGATGAGCCGTAGGCGTGAAGGCGACGCGGTAGGCGCTTGCTTCGTCCAGCGCGCTGCTTTTGAGCCGTAGCTGATAGGTGCGACCATCGCCACGCACGCGAAGCGTAACTCCTTGGCTGTGTGCTAGGGTCGGCTCAAAGCCGTTGGGTTCACGGCGCATCGAGGCAAAACCGCCGCCGTTTTCTAGGGAGACCTCGCCACAAAAGCAGCCAGCGCCCGCTTCCACGCGAAAGCCGCTTTGAGACACGCCGCCCATCACGCCATCGTCCACGGCGTACCAGCGCCGCTGCTCTGCCTCGGCCATGTTCGATTCGGTAAAGTTCAACATCCTTCAAGCTCCTCCTTGCCTGCCAGTAACAACGCCTCTGAGCGAAAGCCCAGAGGCGCACTGCCGTGGTTCAGACTAGGCGATCTGCCGTGGTGATTACAATTTCGCGGAAGCGACCTTCGGTGCGACAGGATCGATATCCTCAGGTGCTGCGGTGACCAGAGCGAATTCCTCTTCTGCGGTTTTCGCGACTAAATGATTTTTGCTGTAGAGGAAGTAGTAAGCCGCTCCAGCAATAAACAGCACGATGGTGTAGTTGAAGGCGCGAGGGTCAAACGCGTAGACACCGGTCAACGCGACGAGCGAGAGCACCAACGCGATGCCTGAGGTCACCACGCCTCCCGGCGTTTTATAGGGGCGCGGCAGGTCGGGCTGTTTCACGCGCAGCAGAATATGGCTAAGCGCCATCAGCGCATAAGAGATAGTCGCCCCCACAACGGCCATGCCTAACATCAGATCGCCTTCCCCGCTCAGCGATGCAAGAAAGCCCAAAATACCGGGCACAATCAGCGCTAAGTAAGGCACTTTGCGCTCGCTGGTGAGCGATAGCGGTTTGGGTAAATAACCCGCCCGAGAGAGCGCGAATACCAGGCGGCTATAGCCATAAATAATCGAGAAGAACGACGCGATCAAACCCGCTAAGCCCAGCACGTTGACCAGGGTCGCCAGCGTGGGATTACCCGCCGCATTCAGCGCATCTACCAGCGGCACGCCGCTTTGGCCAATCATCTCAGCGCCCGCCGCACCGGCCAGCAGCACGACTACGAGCAGGGCGGTGAAGAGCAAGAACAGCATCGCACCAATGATGCCTTTGGGCATATCCCGGGCGGGATCTTTCGCCTCTTCGGCCGCCAGCGGCACACCCTCTACCGCCAGGAACAGCCACATGCCAAAAGGCAGCGCCGCCCAAATACCGTACCAGCCGAATGGCATGAAGGTGCTCGCCCCCGCCGCATCGGTGGGTGCAATATCAAACAGGTTGGCCGAATCGAAATCGCCGATCAGCGCCACGGCGGTGGCCAAAATGGCAAAGACCGCCAAACCGCTAATCACCATCATCACTTTTAGCGCTTCCCCCACACCCGCCAGGTGAATGCCAATAAACACCGCATAAAACAGCAGATACACCAGCGGCCCGTTAACGCCTAATAATGCTTCCACCGCCGAGCCAATAAAAATCACGATGGCCGCCGGGGCAAGCGCGTACTCAATCAATACCGCAAGCCCAGTCAAATAGCCGCCCGCAGGCCCCATGGCTTGGCGGGCAAAGCTGTAGCCGCCCCCTGCCGCGGGAATAGCGGCGGACATTTCTGCCAGCGCCAGCACTAGCGCTAGGTACATTAGCGCCATCAAACAAGCGGCAATCGCAAAGCCGCCCCAGCCCGCTTCGGCAATGCCAAAGTTCCAGCCCGCAAAGTCACCGGAAATCACGTAGGAAACCCCAAGGCCCGCGAGCAGCATCCAGCCTGCCGTACCTTTACGCAGCTGGCGCTTGGCCAGATACGCCTGATCAACCGTTGGTTGTGTCATCGTTTTGCCCTTTTCAGTGTGGAACGCAATGGGTGTCAGCGGCGTGCTGTGATCCTGGTTCCGTCTTGTTATTGGGAGAGTCGTCAGCGGTTTTAGTGAAAATGTCGTTAGCGTTGTTATTGAAAGTGTCGTCCGCGTTTAGCGCGTGGTGATCGTCAATCAGCCACAAGGAAATTCCGAGTTGAACCGCTGCTGCCCTCCAAGACGCTGTCTTCGCTGCGGTCTTTTAGCTTCACGCCGGAGAGCTTGCGCTCCCGCGCCTCGGTTAACAGCAGCAACAAGCGCCGGGCCGCCTCTTCATACGCAAGCCCGGCTGGCCGCAAGTTGGAGATACAGTTACGCCGGTCATCTTTTAAACCCACTTCGGGGGCCCAGGTCATGTACAGCCCCAAACTATCTGGGGAGCTAAGGCCAGGACGCTCGCCAACCATGACGAGCACCGCATCTGCGTTGAGCAGCGCGCCTACTTCGTCGCCAATCGCCACGCGCCCTTGTTCCACCAGTGTCAGCGGTGCGAGCTGCCATTCGTTCTTGTCGCGCCCGAATGCGTCATACAGCGCGGTAAGAAACGGGGCGCTGTTCTGCTGCACCGCCAGCGCCGAGAGGCCATCGACGATCACCACCGCCAGATCGAACCGTTGGCCGCTCTCTGCCGCCTGCTGCAGCGCCTCTCGGGATGCCTCGTTAAGGCGTCTGCCGTAGTCGGGCCGCTGCAGGTACATCGCACGGTCCTCTGCACGGCTGTGTACCGCAAGCGGTGCGGTGCTCAAGCCAAGCGCCTGGGTCAGCTCATCGGCGAGCACCTCACACTCCAGCGGGCAGTGAACCGCATCTTGGGCTTGGGCATGGGCGAGCTGAAACGCGAGCAGCTGTTTGGTGGGCAGGCTCACCCCCGCGCGCCCCAAACCAATGCGCGCGTCGGTAAAGGCGCGCAGGCGCTCCCAGGGGTTCTCAATGACGATCGGCGCAGTGGTTTCCTGCGTGGGTTGCTTAGGCATCTTAGTCGCTCCCCTTCGGCAAGTGGCGCAGGCTGTTGGCAAAGGCGGCGGGCAGCTGGTCGTTAAGACGATGGGTGCTCACATCTTGGAAGATCTGCATCTTGGCCAGCCACTGCTCGAACTCTGGCGCGGCTTTTAGCCCCAGCACCCGACGGGCATAGAGCGCATCGTGAAACGACGTGGTTTGATAGTTGAGCATGATGTCGTCAGAGCCGGGGATGCCCATCACGAAGTTACAGCCCGCCACACCCAGCAGCGTCAGCAGGTTGTCCATATCGTTTTGATCGGCGTTGGCGTGGTTGGTGTAGCACACGTCGCACCCCATCGGCACACCTAAGAGCTTGCCGCAGAAGTGATCCTCAAGGCCGGCGCGGGTGATCTCTTTACCGTCGTAGAGGTACTCGGGGCCGATAAACCCGACCACCGTGTTGACCAGCAGCGGATTGAACTTGCGTGCCACGGCGTAGGCCCGGGCTTCGCAGGTTTGCTGATCCAGCCCGTGGTGGGCGTCGGCGGAGAGCGAGCTGCCTTGGCCGGTTTCGAAATACATCACGTTGCGACCCACGGTGCCTCGGTTCAACGTTTGCGCGGCGGCTTCAGCTTCCGCCAGGGTGCTCAAATCGAACCCAAAGCTGCGGTTGGTGGCTTCGGTGCCGCCAATGGACTGAAACACCAGATCCACCGGTGCGCCCTGTTCAATGGCTTCTAGCGTATTGGTCACGTGAGTCAGTACGCAGGATTGCGTAGGGATCTCGTATTTCTGGATCACGTCGTCCATCAGCCGCATCAGCTTGATGCTCTGGGCGACGTTATCGGTAGCCGGGTTGATACCAATCACCGCATCGCCGCTGCCATACAGCAGACCATCGAGAATACTGGCCGCGATGCCGGTGACGTCATCGGTGGGGTGATTGGGCTGTAAGCGGGTCGAAAGCCGTCCCGGCAGCCCAATGGTGTTGCGAAATGCCGTGGTCACGTGGCATTTCTTCGCCACCAGCATGAGGTCCTGGTTGCGCATCAGCTTACTCACCGCCGCGGCCATTTCCGGCGTAATGCCGGGCCGGGCAGCGGCCAGCGCTTCTCTGGTGGCGTGGTCCGAAAGCAGCCAGTTGCGAAAATCGCCTACGGTCAGGTGCTTCAGCGGCGCAAACGCCTCTGCATCGTGGTCGTCGATAATCAGACGGGTGATTTCGTCCTGCTCGTAGGGGATCAGCGCCTCGTTCAAAAAGGTGGTAAGCGGCAGCTCCGCCAGCACCATTTGGGCGACGACCCGCTCTTCTGCCGATTCTGCCATCACCCCGGCAAGGCGGTCGCCCGAGCGCGGCGGCGTGGCTTTGGCCATCAGTTCGGCGAGCCCGCTAAAGCGATAGCGGCGGCTCCCCACCGTGGTGTGATAGGTCTGCGCCATGGGCCTTCCCTTCTCTTACCTGTTCGATACTCAAGGCGCGGTATGCGCGCTGAGGAACAAAACTTGCTTGTTCTCACAATAGCGCTATCACTTAACGGGGAGTATCGAGTTTTGGCAAAACACACCAAGGCTATAAAAACCAATAAGAAACAGCTGGTTAATAACGACAACAAGGCGTGGACGCGGTTGATTCACGCTGTCAGGAGCTGGTAATGACCTTGACGCCTACCCAAAGCGCACCAAAAAAGTGCATTCAAGAAGCGTTTGACGCCGATGAGCATGCGCAAAACCTCACCCGCTGGCAGCAGCAGTATGATCAGCTCACGCCTGGGCGGTTTTATGGGCGGCTGGATGAAATTGCGTTGCCTGCCATCCAGGTGTTCAAAGAGCACACCGGCCAAGCGCTGCGTCAGGATTGCCGGGTGTGGGAGGACTCCTTATGGCTGGGCATTCCAACCCGACCAGCGGGCTCGCGTATCAATGGGCAGCCACTCGACGCGCAGCAAGTGATGTGCCGCCCCGGCGGGCGCGATTTTGAATTGGTGACCCCGGAAGCCTTCGATATTTACGGGCTGGTGATACGTCTGCCAGCACTACATGCCGCTGCCGAACGCCAGGGCATCACGCTGGATGAGCAGTGGATGACCGCGCCCCGCCGGCATGTGAACCCTGCCACGCTGCGCGCCCTACTGTTTCTTTTGGAGCGGCTGTTAGGCCAACAGCAGGGAGCCATTGCTGAAAAGCTACATCAGGATATTCTTTTAACCGGCCTGCTGGAGCTATTAGATGCCCAACAGCCCTGTGGCGAGCTGCCTCCCAGCTACGCGCATCGCAAAGCCGTGGTCGACCGAGTCAAGCAGTACGTCGACGCGCATGTAGACACCCCCATCACCATGAACGCGCTGTGTGAACTGACCCATGTGAGCCGACGCACGCTGCAATATAGCTTTACGACGATTTTAGGCATTAGCCCAT
This sequence comes from Vreelandella sp. L-15, assembly GCF_056857635.1. Classification (NCBI taxonomy): domain Bacteria; kingdom Pseudomonadati; phylum Pseudomonadota; class Gammaproteobacteria; order Oceanospirillales; family Halomonadaceae; genus Vreelandella; species Vreelandella sp. L-15. Next base: position 14,583 of record NZ_JBSXNN010000016.1, read on the forward strand.
TGCAGTTTTTGAGGCTGACGCGCCTTAACCGAGTGCGGCGCGCCCTGCGCGCAGCTGAACCGCCACAAACAGTGACCGAGATTGCGACGTATTGGGGATTTTGGCACTTAGGGCAATTCACCCACGACTATAAGCAGCAGTTTGGTGAGTGCCCTTCGCAAACACTACAGGGGCCAGCCTAGCATCGCCGTTTATCTTATATATGAGAATGGATGCATTGACGACACTGTTTACCTTCTTAAAAAAGGGCTGCTGAGACAGCAGCCCCATAAGCCCGTTTGATGCTAGAACTCATAGAAAGCTTGGCCACGCGTTTTCGACAAGATTCCTCCACCGAAGAGTAACCAACACGACTATCCCGACTCTTTTGAGCTATCACTGCCTAACGTATCCGCTCCCCCCAACGCGACTGGCGGGGTTGCCAGCACCTTTGGTGCTTCTCTACGGTTCGTGCTATAGGTAGTGAGCGCTGCATTCAGCATGGCAGCCCCAACACTCGACGCCGTCCTGGCGCCCAGCTCACTCCCACCTTGCGAGGTCCTATGCTGAACACGACTTCCTGGAATCGTCTTCGCTACAGCGCCTACGCGCCTCTCTACGATGCGCTCGTAGCGCCCGCGTTGCGCAGACCAAGACGTGTCGCGCTCAGCCAAGTGGACTGGGAACCCGGTATGCGCGTTCTCTTGGTGGGAGCAGGGACGGGGCTGGACCTCCCCTTTTTGCCCCACGAGTTAGAAATACACCTGACCGATCTCACCCCTGCGATGGTCCGGCGCGCCAGCGCCAGGGCCGAGCACTATCAGCGTGATGTGGCTTGTCATGTCATGGACGCCACCCAACTCGTCTATCCTGATGAACACTTCGATGTCGTCATCATGCACCTGATTTTGGCGGTCATGCCTCGCCCTGAGCAGGGTTTGGCAGAGGCCTATCGCGTACTGAAACCCGGCGGACAACTGTGCGTCATGGATAAATTCCAACCCGACACCCAACCTGCCGGGTGGGGGCGCCGCACGTTGAACGTATTCACTTCGATCATTGCGACCGATATCACGCGTCAAGCCAGCCCCATGATCCAACATGCTGGCTTTCGTATTCAGCGAGACGAGCCGGTACTCATGAACGGTCTGTTTCGTGCCCTGCTCGCCGTCAAATAGCGCTGTTTTATTGCTCATCGCTTGCAAAAACCTATGCAATAAAATTAATGTGTATAGCTTACGTTGCACAATCCGTGGGGCACTGGGGTTTGCCTGCTCTCTATTCGAAAACGTCAATGATGAGGACGCGCCATGCCCAAAGCCGCCGTAAAGCGCTTTCGTCGCCTGCCAGAGGACGAACAGTCTCGCGTCATCGAAATGGCCTGGGAAGATCGCACGCCTTTTGAAGCGATCGAACGGCTATTTGGTTTAGGGGAACCCGATGTGATCGAGGTCATGCGCTACCAGATGACCCCAGGCTCATTCCGCCTATGGCGCAAGCGGGTCACGGGCCGCACTACCAAACATCAGTCGCTTCGCTCGCCCGATGTGATGAGAGGCTACTGCCCTACCCAGTACAAACGTTAACGCCACTGTCTTATTGTCCCACTCTCTCTTATCTTACTCACTAGGAAGGAACAGAGAGGCGAAGACCATTTTCAGCGCCCTAATAATGTTATATTATCACATAACATATACTATGAAAGGTCTTGGCAATGTCGTTGCTTTCTCCCTTACCCGTGACCGTGCTTTCCGGCTTTTTAGGTGCCGGCAAAACCACCGTGCTCAACCATATCCTGGCGAACCGTGAAGGCCTCCGGGTGGCGGTGATCGTTAACGATATGAGCGAAGTGAACATTGACGGTGCGTTAGTACGAGGCGGTCCTGGCGAGTCGATGCTGGACAGCGATATAGCACTCAACCGCAGTGAGGAACGCCTCATAGAGATGAGCAATGGCTGCATCTGCTGCACCCTGCGTGAAGATCTGTTGGTCGAGGTCAGCCAACTGGCCCGTGAAGGTAAGTTTGATTACCTGGTGATCGAGTCGACCGGTATTTCTGAACCGCTGCCTGTCGCCGAAACCTTCACCTTTGAAGATGAGAGTGGTCAAAGCCTTTCCCACGTTGCCCGGCTAGACACCCTCGTGACGGTGGTGGACGGGGCTAACTTCCTCGCCCAATACCAGGAAGCGCAAAGCCTTGAAGAGGTCGGAGAGAGCCTGGGCGAAGAGGACGAACGTAACGTCGCAGACCTGTTGGTCGACCAAATTGAGTTTTGCAATGTCCTACTGATCAGCAAGACCGACCTGATCACTGAGAAAGAGCTGGACGCTTTGAAAGCGATTCTACGCTCGCTCAATCCCGACGCAGACATCGTGCCCATCACCCAAGGTGGCGTGCCGCTAGAAAAAGTGCTGAATACAGGCAAGTTCAACTTTGAACACGCGCAGCAAGCGCCCGGCTGGCTGAAAGAGCTACGTGGCGAACACATCCCCGAAACCGAAGAGTACGGTATTGGCAGCTTCGCCTACCACGCTCGCCGCCCTTTTCACCCTCAAAAGTTTCACGACCTGTTAAACGCCGAATGGTTTGGCAAAGGCCTGCTGCGCTCCAAAGGTTTCTTCTGGCTGGCCACCCGCCCTCGCTATGCGGGCCAGTGGAGCCAGGCAGGTGGCATTGCCCATCACGGCCCCGCCGGGGTGTTCTGGAAAGCCATCCCGGAAGCCAACTGGCCGGAAGACCCGGAATACCGCCAGTTCATCCTGGAGAAATGGCAAGAGCCGTTTGGCGATATGCGCCAGGAGCTGGTATTTATCGGCCAAAACCTAGATGAGGCCAGAATGCGTGAAGCACTGGACAGCTGCCTGCTCAGCGAGGCGGAGCTTTTGGAAGGTATGAAGGTATGGCAGCAACTGCCCGATCCATTCCCAGCTTGGGAGTGACAAAACCACGTCACACCGACACCACCCCAGCACTGGCCGGATGCGCCAACGCTTGCCAAGCGTCATAGGTGGTAAAGAACACTTGGCCGGTGAGCTCGTGGTAGAACGCCGTGTGCGTTAGGCGATCCATCACCGGCCCTTTCACCTCGGCCAAGTGGAGCATGGCACCGGCGTCTTTCAGCCGACCGTTGATCGCCTCCAGGCTCTCCAGGGCCGAAGCATCGATGACATTCACTGCCTGACAGGTGAGCACAATGTGCTTGATCGACGGCGAGCGGGCGGCCAGCGCCATGACGGTATCTTCAAGATAGCGGGCGTTGGCAAAATAGAGGCTTTCATCGATGCGCAGCATGGCGACATGCTCGTCGGTTTCGACCTGATGGCGCTTCACGTTACGAAAATGCTCGGTGCCCGGCACCCGCCCTACCACCGCACTATGGGGCTGGCTGGTGCGGTAAAGGTGTAGCCCCAGCGAGAGCACCACCCCGCTGATAATGCCCACTTCCACGCTGTGCAGAAGGGTCAGCAGCAAAGTAGCGACCATCGCCACCCCATCGCTGCTGGAGTATTGCCAGGTTCGCTTTACCGCAGGCAAATCAATCAACGTCCCCACTGCCACGATAATCGTGGCGGCCAGCGTGGCGGTGGGTAAAAAGGCCAGTAAGTCGGTGAGTAGCAGCGTTGCCAACACAATCCCAAGCGCGGTAAACGCCCCCGCCAGCGGCGTTGCCGCCCCGGCTTCAAAATTGACCACCGAGCGCGAAAAACCACCCGACACCGGCGAGCCGCCGCTAACGCCAGCGCCAAGATTCGCCATACCGAGCGCAATCAGCTCTTGGTTGGGGTCGATACGCTGACGGCGCTTGGCGGCCAGGGTCTGCGCCACGGACACCGACTCTACAAACCCTACCAAACTGATCAGCAGCGCCGCTGGAAGCAGGCCGAGCCACAGCGATTGATCCAGACTCGGCAGCGTAATGGCAGGCAGGCCACTGGGCACAAAGCCCACCAAATCGACCCCGCGCTGCTCTAGTTGGAAGCCCCAGGCCAACAGGGTGGTCACTACCACGGCCGAAATAGGCGCGGCTTTGACCATTAACCCTGCCCCGCACCGATATACTCCGGGCTGCCCGGCGCGGCAAAACTGCTCAGCGCCGAGGCCGTCATGAGTGCTGCCACCGCCACCGGCCCTACTGCCAAACTCGCGCTGGTGCCAAAGACGGCGTACAGCACCAGCGGCAGCATGCTGGCATAGAGCCCCATTTCCGGCGGCAACCCTGCCAGCATGGCGTAGGCCAGCGCTTGCGGCACCAGCATCAGCGTGACGATCACCGCGGCAAGTACATCCCGCGTGAGCAAGCCCCGATGATACGTTCGCAGCCAGCCGATTAGCGGCACCCAGCGCTCAATGATCATGATGCAGTCTCATAATAGGTATCTGCTGATACGGGGCCTTCGTACTAGGGTTTCACGCGTCTTCGCTTTTTATTGGGCGCTTCGTTCAAGGCCATGGCGCTGATCTTCCAAGTCAACCCCTGCCGCATGGGCCGCCGCAAACAGCTCCGCCAAATCGCACTGCTCGTGCTGACGCTTGGCGTAGGCCCACAGGTGCGTGGCCCGCTTACCTGAGCGGCAAAATGCCAATAGCGGGCGCGGCAACTGCTGGAGCGCTTCAGCAAAGGCGCGAATGTCAGCTTCGCTGTACTCGCCTGGCTTCACGGCGATATGCACCCAGGCAAGCCCAAGCTGCTCGGCCTTTTCGCGGTAGCGCGCCTCGTCGGGAAAGTCCTCGCTCTCACCCTCGATGCGGTTACACACCACCGCGTGAAAACCACGGGCTTTTACCTCTTCCAACTCATCCACCGCCAGCGCTGAGGTGATCTCAACGCCTGGCTCCAATGGCTTCGTTTGCATGACCACACCTCCTATTGGTTTGGATAACATCAATCCCAGGCCGCACCTTCCAGGGCATCCAGGGGGATTTTTAGATAGCGCTTGCCGTTGGCTTCTGGTTCCGGCAAACGGCCGCCGCGAGTATTCACCTGCAGCGCGTGCAAAATCAGCTTGGGCATGGGCAGCTCGCCATCCCGCTGGTGGCGCAGGGCGATGTACGCCTCCTCGCTTTTGCCAACCAAGTGCGGGTTGTTGGCTCGCTGCTCATCGACGCTGCTCTGCCACTTTGGCTCACGGCCATCGGGCATATAGTCGTGGCCGGTGAACAGCCGCGTATTGCCCGGTAGTGCGAGAATCTGCTGGATGGAGTTCCATAGGGACTTGGCATCCCCACCGGGAAAATCGGCGCGCGCCGTCCCAAAATCAGGCTGGAAAAGGGTGTCATGCACAAAGGCGGCATCACCGATGACGTAGGTGATGGAGGCCAGCGTATGGCCAGGCGAGTGCAGCACGCGGGCGCTGAGTTCTCCAATGGCAAACGTATCGCCCTCCACAAACAGCGTGTCCCACTGGCGGCCATCGGTGGGCATCTCTGGCCAGTGATAAATCTCCTTCCACAGGGCCTGCACTTGCGTGACGTACTGGCCAATCGCCGTCGGTGCGCCAGTTTTCTCTTTTAGGTACTGGGCTGCTGAAAAGTGGTCCGCGTGGGGGTGCGTATCCAGAATCCACGCCACTGTCAGTCCCTCTTCCTCGATATATTTCAACAGCGCGTCAGCGCAAAAGGTGGCCGTTGCGCCGGATTTCTCGTCGAAATCCAGCACCGGGTCAATAATCGCGCACTGTTTGGTAGCGGGGTCGCTGACGATGTACTGAACGCTAAAGGTGCGCGGATCAAAAAAGCCCGCTACGTCGGGTGACCCCGCACCGGTGCTTTGAGATAGGGCAAAGGTCTTCATGCTTATCTCCTAGATACGTGAGTATGTATGCTTGACGCCTACGCGCCAATTATTGTTATAAAGATAGCTGATTATGAAATATAAGCAATCACCACCACAAAAATGCCGCCTCCCTGACAACAGGGGGCGGCAATCCATAAGAGTACTAGTGGCGCAATCGATACGGGCTAAAACGCCTTCTCCAACGCAAAGCGCGGCTGGGTGATCCCCTCTTTCGTCACGCTCTCCGTGAACATCGCTAGCGGGCGCACCCAGAGGCCGTAGTCGCCGTAGAGCGCGCGGTAGACCACCAGCGGCTCTTCGCTTTCGCTGTGCTGGGCGGTGCCCATCACTTCGTACAGGCTGCCTTTGTAGTGGCGGTAAATACCGGGAACGGGAGTCATTCGTTTTCCTCTTAGATGGCTTGTGCGGCGGCGGGCTGATTCGCTTTTTTGGCGAGGCGCTCCAGCACTTTGGAGGCGGCCACGAAGCCAAAGGTGCCGGTGAGAAACGTCGCGGCGCCAAAGCCTGAAGCGCAGTCCAGCCGTGTAGCCTCGTTGCTGCCGGGCTTTTGCAGGCACACTTCGCCGTCGGCACTGGGGTAGATCAACTGCTCGTCGGAGTAGACACACTCCACCGAGAAACGCCGTTTAGGGTTGCGGGAGAAGCCGTAATCCCGGCGCAATCTTGAGCGCACTTTGGAGAGCAGCGGGTCGTGCTCGGTGCGGGTCAAGTCCGCCACTTGAATGCGCGTGGGGTCGGTTTGTCCGCCCGCTGCGCCGGTGACGGTAATCGGGATTTTGCGTCGCTTGCACCAGGCGATTAGCGCCGCTTTGGCGATGACGCTATCAATGGCATCCACCACATGGTCGGCATCCTCAGGAATGCGCTCGGCTAGGTTGGTGGGCGTGACGAAAGCGGTATCCGCGATGATCTCGATCTCGGGAGCAATCAGGCGGCAGCGCTCGGCCAGCACGTCTACTTTGGGCTGGCCAATCGTGCCATCCAGCGCGTGGAGTTGGCGGTTGACGTTGGAGACGCACACGTCGTCCAGATCAATCAGCGTAAGTTTGCCGATGCCCGAGCGGGCGAGTGCCTCGACCGCCCAGCTACCCACGCCGCCAACCCCGACCACCACCACATGGGCACGGCGAAATGCCTGCGCCGCACGCTGGCCGTAAAGGCGCCGAATACCGCCAAAGCGGAAGTCATAATCGCTAGAGGAAGTCGTGGATTCATTCAATGACATGGGCAGGCTCACAGTGCTTGCAGGGCAGAAGGCGTGGCAATGGGCGGCGTTCGCACGCTATCTAGCGGTAAATGCCCCTGCCAGCCAAACTGCTCGAACAGGTTTTTCATCGTCTCATCCACGGCGCAGCTGAGCTGAATGCGTTTATCCAGCAGCGGGTGATCAAACGCTAAATAGGTCGCGGCCAAGAGTAGCCTCGGTGCGGCCAGCTGCTCGGCAAAAAAGCGGTTGTGGACACTTTTGCCGTGCTTGGCGTCGCCAATGATCGGGTAGCCACGGCGGGATAAGTGGCGGCGTATTTGGTGCCGTCGACCGGTCAGCGGCCGCGCTTCCACCAGCGAGTAGCGCGCCACCGGGTAGCGGTCTACCTGCACGGGTAGCTCGACGCTATCCAAGCGGCGAATATCGGTCATCGCGGGCATGGCAGGCATCTCCGCCTTGGGGCGCGTGCCGTCCTCCTCCCGTAACGGGTAATCCAACCGCTCCTGCTCTGGTGCTTTGCCGCGCACTACCGCGAGGTAGCGCTTCTCTACCTGGCGTTCGCTAAACCCTTCGCTCAGCAGGGCGGCGGCCTCGGAGGAGAGCCCAAACACCATCACGCCGGAGGTAGGCCGGTCCAGCCGGTGCACCGGGTAGACCCGCTTGCCGAGCTGGTCGCGCAGGCGCTGAAGCAGGAACTCGGTTTCCCCACGCGCCAGCGCTGAGCGGTGCACTAACAGGCCTGACGGCTTATGCACCGCTACAAGATGCTCATCCTGATAAAGGATGTTAAGTGGCTGCATGGAACTCCTTGATACATAGGCAGAGCATTTGGACATGAAACAGAAACAGGGGCGTACACAGGCGCATAAAATAGAGGTGCGGAATAGCCAAGCTATTGTCGCGGCTTGGCGCGCTCATGTCATCCGTTGCCAGCACGCTAGGCGGAGATTTCGTCGCCATTGGCAGAGTAGCGGTAGGCCAACTACTGTTAAAGAGTGCCCTTTGTGAGGGCTTCCACGGAAAAGGAAAGGAGCAATTATTATGCGCTATTCACTACCCCTTACCGGTATCGCGGCGGGTGTGCTGCTGGCCACCACGGTACAGGCCAATGAACCGCTTAATGTTGAAATACATAAGGTCAGCGCCGACGGTGTGGAGGAATCTATCGGCACAGTGGCCGTTGAGCATACCGAGCATGGCGTGCTGCTCACCCCTTCGCTCACCGGTTTAGAGCCGGGGGTTTACGGCTTTCATGTCCACCAAAATAGCAGCTGCGAACCCGCCGAAAACGACAGCGGCGAAATGACTGCCGCGCTGTCAGCTGGCGGCCACTACGACCCAGAAGAGGCGGGCGCCCACCAAGGCCCCTACGGTGACGGCCACTTGGGCGACCTACCTGTACTCACCGTCAATGGCGATGGCGAAGCCAATCTGCCGGTACTGGCTCCGCGCCTTAGCATGGAAGACATGCCGGGCCGCAGCCTGATGATTCATGCTGGTGGAGACACCTACGCTGATGAACCCCACCTGGGCGGCGGCGGCGCCCGCATGGCTTGCGGCGTTGTCTCCTCTTAACCCTCAATTTGATGGCATTTTCACTTCGGGCAGCCAAACGGTTGCCCGTTTTTCTTTGTTAATCAGCCACTAAAGTCGCAGACCACTAAAGTCGTAAAGCACTAACCGGTACGTCTCTGTACATTCACCCAGGCTAAATAAGCGCGGCTTGCTGCATGGCTGTCCGCTTGACATCCTCCCTGACCAGTTGAGTGCTTTACATGATCACGTTCATTCTCTCGATAGTGTTATTAGTCGTGGGTTACTTTACCTACGGCAAGTTTGTCGAGCGCGTGTTTGTCGCTGACCGTAAGCGTCAAACACCGGCGTTCAGTATGCGCGACGATATCGACTATGTACCGATGAATACCACGCGCAACTCGCTTATCCAGTTGCTTAACATTGCCGGTGTAGGCCCGATTTTCGGCCCTATCCTGGGTGCTCTCTATGGTCCGGTGGCGTTTGTATGGATCGTGATTGGCTGTATTTTCGCAGGCGCGGTTCACGACTACCTGACCGGCATGATCTCCATTCGCAACCACGGTGCTCACCTTCCCCAACTGGCGGGTAAGTTCCTGGGCAAAACGATGAAGCACGTGGTCAACGGCTTTGCGATCTTGTTACTGCTGTTGGTGGGCACCGTGTTCGTCACGTCGCCTGCGGCGCTGTTGGCCAACATGACATCGCTATCTCTGACACTGATCATCCTGGCGATTTTTGCTTACTACCTGATCGCAACGCTACTGCCGATTGATAAAGTCATTGGGCGTATTTATCCCTACTTCGGCGCGCTTTTGCTGTTCAGCGCCGCTGGCATCGGCATTGGTTTGGTGGTAACCGGCGCGCCTATCCCGGAGCTCTCTTTCCAGAACATGCACCCGGATAATGCACCGATCTTCCCGCTGCTGTTCCTGACCATCTCCTGCGGTGCGCTTTCCGGCTTCCACGCCACACAGACGCCAATCATTTCGCGCACTACTGAAAACGAAACCAACGGACGCAAAATCTTCTACGGCATGATGATCGCTGAAGGCGTGATTGCCATGATTTGGGCAGCGGCAGCCATGAGCCTGTTCCAAGGTGAACAGTCGCTTTCCGATGTATTGGCAGCAGGCGGCCCTGCCGCTGTTGTGGGCGAAGTCTCTACCACCATGCTGGGCGCCGTTGGTGGCACCCTGGCCGTGCTGGGTGTCATTGTGCTGCCGATCACCTCCGGCGATACCGCCTTCCGCAGCGCTCGGATGATTATTGCCGACTATTTGAAAGTAGAGCAGAAGCCTATCGTTAAGCGCATCCTGATTGCGCTGCCGCTGTTTGTGGCGTCTTACGCGCTCACCCATATGGACTTCACGCTGCTGTGGCGCTACTTCTCCTGGGCCAACCAAACCACCGCCGTGATTGCGCTCTGGACCGGCACGATGTATCTGGTGCTATCGCGTAAGCCTTACCTGATCACTTCGATTCCGGCGGTATTTATGACCATGGCGACCTTCACCTACCTCGCCTATGCGCCGATTGGCTTTAACCTGCCGCTGCAAACCAGCTATATCGTGGCGGCACTTGGCACGCTGGTCTGTATTGCGCTGTTTATGAAGCGCGTACGCCGCCTCAGCCGCGCCACCTTTAGCGTGGATGAGCCGGTGCCAGGTGCGCTGGATCAAGACGCTACGCTGGCCACTAGCAGTCGGTAAATATCAGGTCAACACTTTGCATTGAAATGCAAAACGGGCAGCCCCAAGGGGCTGCCCGTTTTGTATTAGCTAGCGCTCGGCGCTTAATCGCCTACTGCCAAGCGGACGAAGTCTTATTCTTCGTCAGTGGCCAGTGCCATATGTTTTTGCAGATAGTTCTGGATACCCACTTGCTCGATCAGTTTTAGCTGGGTTTCGATGTGGTCGATATGACCCTCTTCATCGGCCAGCAGGTCACGCAGCAGATCGCGCGTCACGTAATCTTTCACGCTTTCGCAGTAGGTAATGGCTTCGATGTAGTCGTTACGGCCGTCATGCTCGATCTTCAAATCACACTCGAGCATCTCTTTGACGTTTTCACCGATATGCAGCTTGCCGAGATCCTGAAGGTTAGGAATACCTTCCAAGAACAGGATGCGCTCGATCAGCTTATCGGCGTGCTGCATCTCTTCAATGGACTCATCGTACTCCCACTTAGCCAGTACTTTCAGGCCCCAGTCTTTGTACATCTTGGCATGCAGGAAGTACTGGTTGATAGCGACTAGCTCATTGCCCAGTGCGATATTGAGATGCTGAATAACCTTCGGATCACCTTTCATGCCATCACCTTTTTTTAGCGTACAAGTATTATCGGACAGTACTGAAGCGTACTGTTTTTCAAAGGTACCATTACATTAACTAAGGAGTATAGGCCATTAAAAGGCTTACTCCCAACGATGTTGGGAGCATAGACAGGAAAGAAAAAATTTCAAATAAATCAATTATTTGCTAACGATAAGCCTAACAAGAGTGATTCGCGTCATACGGCGTAAGCAAGACTCATATCAGACTCTAAGCGGGCAGCTTGAACGGCCTCACGGGTGAGCGACTTGGCAAAGCAAGCGCACTTGCCGCACTGAGTGCCGCAGCCAGTGGCTTCGCGTACTTCTCGCCAGCTGCGCGCTCCGTCGCTAACCTGTTGGCGAATCTGGTGGTCGGTTACTCCCTTGCACACACATACGTACATGGCAACACCTCATAAAAATCATGAGGTGAATGTAAATGATTCGCATACATCTTTTCAAGTAAAAAACGTTGTTCTTTAGTATCGATTCGCCTTAAGGCAACTAAAGTTTTCGCTAACCTACTGGCTGAACAAATATTTTCTCTCCAGCTGCTGAAAATTATTTTTTCGGCAGCACCACGGTTTCGGTCTTGGAGGCGATGTCTGGCCAGCTTCTACGCTGCCCATCGAACAGCACCCACCAATAGCCGATACCGAAGGCCGCCAAGGACAGCCAGGCCGTCGCGCAGCGAATCAGGCTCTGCTTTAAGGTAATCGCGTGACCATCCAGGGTTTGCACGCGCAGTCGCCACGCCTGCATACCTAGCGTCATCCCTCCCCGGCGCCAGGAGTAGACGAAGAACAGCGTCACGAAAAACAGCAGCATGAGCCGCAGGCTCCAGATATCGAAGGCCGTGGTACCGATCTCTTCTGCCGTTTGGCCCAGCACGAAGCGGAAAAAGGCCAAGTGAGCCACGGTGACGGCGATCCAGATGGCCATCACCAAAAAACCGTCGTACAGCATGGCGCCCAATCGGCGACCTATGCCGGCGGGCCAAACGTCATCCAACTGGGTAAAACGTCGCGTCGTCACTGCTCTATTCTCCTGATGTGCGTCTGCGCGGCCTTTAGCCATTTCGGCGCAAGAAATAGATCCCCACCGCGGCACAGGCAAGAGTCGGCACTAGCACCGCCCAGACTGGGGAAAAGCCAAAGATGGTCGACGCCGGGGCGAGCAAATCCTGCACGTACTTGAACACCAGACCGGTCACTACGCCATAAAAGACCCGCGTGCCCGCCGCCACCGAACGCAGCGGACCAAACACAAACGAGGCGGCAATCAGTACCAGTGACCCCATGGTGAGGGGCATCAATACCTTTTGCCAGAAATAGAGCAGCGGCTGGTCTGCCTGAAGGTTCTGGCTTTGGAGGAAATTGGCGTAGGCCCATAGCTCGCTGGGTGCCTGGCTTTCGATGTTACGTAGCAGCCGCTCCAACTGAGTCGGGGTGAGCGCCGTTTCCCAGGCGGCGGCTGGCTGGTAGTCCGATTCGGTGCGGTCATCGAAAATGCGTGTCGTGGTCACGCCTTCCAGCTGCCATGCCCCCTCCTCCCAGTGGGCACGATTGGCATGGGTCGCTTCGATGAGACGGCGCTCGTCGAAGCGGTAGCGGGTTAAATCCAGCACCACGTTATCCGCCCGAATGGCCCCAAAGCGGTAAACGCTGTCGCCTTCGAACTGCCAGCCGCTGCGGGTGGTGAGCATGGCTCCCTCACCTTGGCGCTGCTCTAAGCGCCAGGCTTCGGCGTACTGCTCGGTTCGTGGGCTGACGAACTCTGCCACCAGCAGCACGACCACAACAACCAGCAGCACGGGCTTCATCACGCCCCACACAATCCGCGCCAGCGAACGGCCAGCAGCACGCATCACCGTAAGCTCATTGCTGGAAGCCATACTGCCCAGGCCAATGAGTGCCCCAATCAGCACCGCCACTGGAGCATACTGATAAAAGCGCCAGGGCAACCTCATACCTAAATAGAGCAGCACGTCTAGTGCGCTATAGTCGCCCTGGGTGTCGCCTAAATCACCAATGTAGGCAATGGTGATATCCAGCCCCAGTAGTACAAACTGCACCACCACAATCGCGGCAAGAACGTTGCGGGCGATATAGCGATCCATTTGATCCATAGCGATCAGCATTAGCGCATTCCTTTACGTTGCGAGTGCCACAGCAGCAGCAATCCAAGCCCTAAGAACAGGCCATGCACGGGCCACACACCCACGGCAACCGCTAGAGAGCCGCTGCCAATAGCATCCACCGCTGCCAGCAACAGGCTTAAATAGGCGACGTAAAGAAATACCGCAGGAAGTAGCTTGCCAAAGCGCCCTTGACGCGGATTCACCCGAGAGAGCGGCTGGGCCAATAGCGCCAAAATAAATACCATTACCGGCAAGCCTGCCCGCCACTGAAACTGCGCCTGCGCTCGTGGGTCTGGGTCGTTCCACAGCTCAGTGGTGGTCGCATACTCAAGCGAGTTTAACTCTTGCCGGTCACGGCTTAGCCCCAGCCGCAGCGTATAGCGCTCGAAGGTCAAACGCTCGGCATCCTGGCGTCCGGGCGTTACGCCGTAGCGTTCGCCGTCTTCCAAAATGAGAAAACGGCTGCCGGTATCGACGTTCGTTTCCTGATAGCCCGACCCCGCGCGCGTGATGTAACTATGCGTTTTTTCTGCCCCCGCCATAGGCTGCTCATGCACCAGCACTTCCTGCATTTCCGTGCCGTCGCTATTGAAGTCAGTGATATAGGCTGTGCGCCCGCCGCCAAAATCTTGGAAACGCCCTGGCGCTAGCACTGAGACATCTAAACGGCTGCGCTGCTCTTCTAATGTGGCCTCAGTTTGCAACGCCCCGGCAGGGGTTAGCCACAGGCTACACAGCCCTACCAATACCGCGACCACTGTTGCGGGCAGCAGGGTTACCCGTAAAAGCCGAGTGGGGCTCATACCGCAGGCCACCATGACGGTGATTTCGCTGTTCATATAAAGCTGCCCATAGGCCAACAAAATGCCTAAAAAAAACGACAGCGGCAGGATCAGCTCCATAAACCCAGGCAAATGAAAAACCATCAGGCTGCCTAGAATCGTGACGGGAAAATCGCCCTCGGCGGCATCTGAAAAGTAGCGGATAAAGCGGCTGCCCATAATCACCAGCAGCAGGATGCCCGCCACAGCGGACATCGTCAGTAACACTTCGCGAGTTAAGTACCGAAATAAAATCAACGCACTCTCCGACTAGTGGTGCAGGTTGCCATGCAATGCGCCCATGGCTTGGGTACACTAATCAAACTGGTAGCAAACACTAAATAACGGGGCATTATCCCGAATCACTCGTTGCTTGTCTTGTTGGAGACGTCATGGAATTTTCCGTTCAGACCACGAACCCAGCCAAAGCCGAAACGGCTTGCCTCGTTCTCCCTGTCTATAAAGGTAGCGACTTACTGCCCTCTGTCGCCAAATTAGACGACGCCAGCGAGCGGTTAATCGGCCAACTGCTGGAGCGCGGCGACTTCGATGCCGCGCTGGGCAACACGCAATTGGTGCCTTTCGCACCGGGCCTAGGGGCTGATCGCATCCTATTGGTAGGCTTGGGCGAACGCGCCAAATGTCAGGAAGCGGCCTTTATTAAAGCGCTGGACGCAGCCATGGTTGCGCTCACCAAACTGCCTATCGATGAAGCCAACGCCACCTTTACCGATGTGCCGCTTGAAGGCCGCGACGCCGTCTGGAAAGCACGTAAAACGCTGGAAGCCGCCGAACGCGCGATTTACCGCTTTGATCAATTTAAGTCATCGCCTGCCAAAGCGCCCAGCTTGGCCAAGCTCACCCTGATCGTTAGCGATGCCAGCGACGCCCCCCTCGCCAAGCAGGGGGCTGCTTTAGGCACCGCCATTGGCCAGGGCATTAATTTCACCCGCACGCTCGGCAACCTACCGGGCAATGTGTGCACGCCGCGCTACTTAGCCGAGCAGGCAGAAGCATTAGGTCGCGATTCTCAAGGCGCGCTCGACGTTGAGATTCTAGACGAAGAGGCGCTAGAGGCCCTGGGCGCTTATTCACTGCTGTCAGTAGGCCGTGGCAGCGTCGAGCCAACACGGCTCATCGTGATGAAGTATCAGGGTGCAGAAAACCCAGAGGAAGCGCCCCATGTACTGGTAGGTAAAGGCATCACCTTCGATACCGGCGGTATTTCACTGAAGCCCGGCGAAGGCATGGATGAAATGAAGTTTGATATGGGCGGCGCGGCCAGCGTCTTCGGTACCGTCAAAGCCGTGCTGGCGATCAAACCCAAGCTCAACGCCGTGTTTATCGTTGCCGCTGCCGAGAACATGCCTGATGGCGCCGCCACCAAGCCGGGCGACATTATCAAAACGCTCAAAGGCCTGACGGTTGAAGTCCTCAACACCGATGCCGAAGGCCGTTTGGTGCTGTGCGATGCGCTCACCTATGCCGAGCGCTTTACCCCGGCCAGCGTGGTCGATATCGCCACGTTGACAGGCGCGGCCATTATTGCCCTTGGCCACCACGCCACCGGCCTGCTCTCCAACGACGATGACCTAGCGCTTGATCTGCTGGATGCTGGTGAAACCGCCTGGGACCGCGCGTGGCACCTACCGCTATGGGATGAGTACCAGGAGCAGTTGGACTCCAACTTTGCCGACTTGGCCAACATTGGCGGTCGCCCGGCGGGCACCATTACCGCCGCGTGCTTCCTGTCGCGCTTTGCCGACCACTTCCCCTGGGCGCATCTGGATATCGCGGGCACCGCTTGGCACTCCGGCAAACAAAAAGGCGCCACCGGCCGCCCGGTGGGTCTACTGACCCAATACCTGCTCGACCGTGAAGCCGACGCTCAAGTCGAAAATGGCGACGCCTAACCACACAAACAGACCAACAATGGTTGCCTTTCGTTAACGCAACCGTTAAACCTGAAAGCATTAGCGTGTGCCATCGGTTAACAGGCGCACGCTACCCCAAACGATACGTTTATATATGCCCTTCGGGGCTTGGCTCTAGCGGAGAGAACACGCCGTGCCCACAGCTTCAGATGCTCAACTTGAATCGCGTTTTGAAATTTTGCCGTCCAACCAGCCGACGGCCGATGACATTCGTGACAACATCCTGCAAAACCCAGGATTTGGTAAATACTTCACCGACCATATGGCCCACGTGCGCTGGACCGTCGATGCCGATTGGCACGGCCACCAAGTACGCCCCTACGGCCCGCTCACCCTGGACCCCGCCGCTTCCGTGCTGCACTACGGCCAGGAAATTTTTGAGGGAATCAAGGCGTACCGCCATGCCGATGGCTCTATCTGGACCTTCCGCCCAGAGAAAAACGCCGAGCGTTTTCGCCGTAGCGCTCGCCGTTTAGCGCTGCCCGAGCTTTCCGATGAAGACTTCATCGGCTCGCTGAAAGCGCTGCTGACCCAAGACCACGCCTGGGTACCCACCCCGGCTAGTGAAGCCGACGAGTGCAGCCTCTACCTGCGTCCGTTCATGATCGCTTCGGAAGCATTTCTGGGCGTGCGCCCGGCTCACGAAGTGGACTACTACGTGATTGCATCCCCGGCGGCGGCCTACTTCAAAGGCGGTATCGAGCCGGTCTCTATCTGGCTCTCCTCCCACTACAAACGTGCGGCCCCTGGCGGCACCGGTTTTGCCAAGTGCGGTGGCAACTACGCCGCCTCGCTGGCCGCCCAAAAAGAAGCCGCTGCCAACGGTTGCAGCCAGGTCGCCTTCCTGGACGCTGCTGAAAACAAGTGGATCGAAGAGCTGGGTGGCATGAACCTGTTCTTCGTTTACAAAGATGGCCGCATCGTCACACCGCGCCTGACCGACACCATCTTGGAAGGCGTGACCCGTAACTCTGTCCTGACCCTGGCCAAAGACGCGGGCCTCACCCCCGAAGAGCGCGCGATCAGCATCGACGAGTGGCGCGAAGGTGCCGCCTCCGGCGAGATTACCGAGGTCTTCGCCTGCGGTACGGCCGCCGTGATTACCCCGGTTGGCGAGCTGGTCACGGAAAACGAGCGTATTCGCCTGCAGGGCGATGGCAATAACGAAGTGGCTAAGCGCATTCGCAAGACACTGCTCGACCTTCAGTATGGCCGCAGCGACGATAAATACGGCTGGCTGACCCGCTTGGTATGACCCTCTAGCGTTACCCAACACCTGGCCGCCACTCACCGTGGCGGCCAGGCTGCCAAGCGCGTTGACCCCGCTGGAGCCACCGATGGCACGCATCGATTTTTATATTCTGCCCGATACCACCCTTGAAGCGCGTTTACAGTTCGCCTGCAAGCTCGCCGAAACGATCCACCGCAAAGGGTATCGACTGCACCTGCACTGCGAAGATAAAGCGCTGGCCGAACAGGCCGACGAAGCGCTGTGGCAGTTCCGCGATGATGCTTACCTGCCCCATGCACTGGAAGATAGCGAGCTAGCCGACAGTGTGCCCATCACACTAGGCTGGCAGCAGCTACCGGTGCCCACTGAAGAGACGGCGCTGCTGAACCTACACCCCGATATTCCCGAAGGTATTGAGCACTTCGCCCGGATTGCCGAGATCATCAACCAACACCAACATGTGCTGGTCGCTAAACGCGCCTGCTGGCAGCGCTACAAGGCGCTTGGGCATGAGGTCGTGCCGCATAAATTAGGGTAGTAAAACAACCACTCAATGGATGAGACACCCCATGCTTTCTCATGCCCTGTTAGCCCGCACACCGCTGGCGGTCATCGTTATCGCCCAACTGTTTGGCACGTCACTCTGGTTTAGCGTTAATGGCGTTGGCTTGGCACTACAAGAAGCCGTGGGGCTAAGTGAAAGCGACCTGGGGCTGCTTACCATCGCCGTGCAGGCGGGGTTTATTACCGGCACCCTGCTGATTGCGACCACTGGCTTGGCCGACCGCGTGCGTGCCAGCCACCTGTTTGCGATGTCCGCTGTACTCGGCGCGCTGATTAATGCAGCGTTTATTGGCGTGGCAGAAAGCGTGAGCCTAGCGGCGGCGGCGCGTTTTTTAGTCGGGCTTTGTCTGGCGGGCATTTATCCGCTGGGCATGAAGCTGGTGGTGAGCTGGACACCTAACCATGCAGGCGCCGCCCTGGGCTGGTTAGTCGGCATGCTCACCCTTGGCATTGCTTCGCCGCACCTGCTGCGCGGGCTTACCCTGCATCTTCCCTGGCAGTGGCCACTGCTGTTGGCCTCTGCCCTTGCTCTTCTGGCAGCGCTGATGATTTTCAAGCTAGGCGTTGGGCCACACCTGCCTGCTAAGGCCAACGGCGGGCGACCCTGGGCGGGGCTTGCCGCATTTAAAGAGAAGAACTTCCGCGCCGCCGCGCTGGGCTACTTCGGCCACTGCTGGGAGCTTTACGCCCTCTGGGCGCTGGTGCCTTTTTTGGTCGCCAGAGAGCTGGAACGCTTAGGCGCAGCCCCGGGCCTGCAGCCGTGGCTAAGCTTTGCGGTCATCGCCTTGGGGCTTCCCGGCTGCGTATGGGCCGGCTGGTGGAGCCGACGCATCGGTAGCGCGCGGGTCGCGTTTATCGCACTGGCGGTCTCTGGCACCCTGTGCCTTATCTATCCGCTGCTAGGCGACCTGTCACCCTGGCTGCTGTTGGCGCTGCTTGCCCTATGGGGCGTGAGCGTGATTGCCGACTCTGCCCAGTTCTCTGCCCTGGCCTCCGCCAGCGCGCCGCCGGAGCGGCTGGGCGCGGCGCTGGCCATGATGAATGCGATTGGCTTTGGCCTCACGATTCCCTCCATCGCGTTAGTGACAGCCCTATGGGCAAGCCAAGGGCCTTGGGTGATTTGGTGGTTGCTGCCTGGGCCAGTGCTTGGACTGATAGCCATGCGTGGATTGCATCTGCGAACACACCTACGCACAACACAACCCTGACGAGCGCAGGGCGTTCGCGCTATACTTGCTCCCATTTTTTGCAAGCCGTGAGCCGACTCCCCATGGAAAAGACCTACCAACCCGAACAGATCGAAACCCGCTGGTACGAACGCTGGGAAGCCGATAACCGCTTCGCCCCGTCTGGCCGCGGCAAGCCCTTCTCGATCATGATTCCGCCGCCCAACGTGACCGGCAGCCTGCACATGGGCCACGCGTTCCAGGACACCATCATGGATACCCTGACGCGCTGGAAGCGGATGCAGGGCAACAACACCCTGTGGCAGGTAGGCACCGACCACGCCGGTATCGCCACGCAAATGCTGGTGGAGCGCAAGATTGCAGCCGAAGAGGGCAAGACCCGTCATGACCTCGGCCGCGAGGCGTTTATCGAAAAAGTGTGGGAGTGGAAGGAAGAGTCCGGCGGCCACATTACCCGACAGCTGCGCCGCATGGGCGCCAGCGTCGACTGGAGCCGTGAGCGCTTCACCATGGACGATGGCTTCTATAAAGCGGTTCAAGAAGTTTTCGTGCGCCTGCACGAAGAGGGCCTGATCTATCGCGGCAAGCGGCTGGTCAACTGGGACCCCGCCCTGCACACCGCTATTTCCGACCTGGAAGTCGAAAACAAGGAGCAGCAGGGCAGCTTCTGGCACTTCCGCTACCCGCTGGCCGACGGCGTCAAGACCGACGACGGTAAGGATTACGTAGTGGTCGCCACCACCCGCCCGGAAACCCTGTTGGGTGACACCGGCGTGGCGGTCAACCCAGAAGACCCGCGCTACGCCTCCTTGGTGGGCAAGTTCATCGAGCTGCCGCTGGTAGGCCGCCGTATCCCCATCGTGGCGGACGAGCACGCCGATATGGAGAAAGGCTCGGGCTGTGTGAAGATTACCCCGGCCCACGACTTCAACGACTACGAAGTCGGCAAGCGCCAGAACCACCTGCTGATCAACGTCTTCACCAAAGATGCGACGATTCTTGAGCAGGCGGAAATTTTTGACCTGAAAGGTCAGCCGCAGCCCGATGAAGACGCTACCCTGCCGGCCAAATACGCGGGCTTGGATCGTTTCGAAGCACGCAAGCAGATCGTCGCCGATATGGAGGCCCTCGGCCTGCTGGTACAGGTAGAGAGCGTCAACAACACCCTGCCCTACGGCGACCGCTCCGGCGATGTCATCGAGCCGCTGCTCACTGATCAGTGGTTCGTTGCCGTGGAGAGCCTCGCCAAGCCCGCCATCGAGGCGGTGGAGAACGGCGACATTCAGTTCGTGCCGAAAAACTACGAGAACATGTACTTCGCCTGGATGCGCGACCTGCAGGACTGGTGTATTTCTCGCCAGCTGTGGTGGGGCCACCGCATTCCGGCTTGGTACGACGCCGACGGCAATGTTTACGTGGCTCGCAGTGAAGAGGAAGCCCGCGAGAAGCATGGTCTTGATGCGGACGTCGCCCTGACCCAGGACGAAGACGTGCTGGACACCTGGTTCAGCTCGGGCCTGTGGACATTTGGCACCCTCGGCTGGCCGGAGAAAACGCCGGAGTTGGAAACCTTCCACCCCTCCAGCGTGCTGGTGACGGGTTTCGACATCATCTTCTTCTGGGTCGCCCGGATGATCATGATGACGCTGAAATTTACCGGTGAAGTCCCCTTCAAGACCGTTTACGTCCACGGCCTGGTGCGCGATGGCCAGGGCCAGAAGATGTCCAAGTCCAAGGGCAACGTGCTGGACCCCATCGACTTGATCGACGGCATCAGCCTGGACGCGCTGCTGGAAAAGCGCACCGGCAACATGATGCAGCCCCAGAAGGCCAAAGCGATTGCCAAGGCGACCAAAGAGGAATTTAAAGACGGCATCGAGCCCCACGGCACCGATGCGCTGCGCTTTACCTTCCTTTCCCAAGCCACCACCGGGCGCGATATCAAGTTCGATATGAACCGCCTGGATGGCTACCGCAACTTCTGTAACAAGCTGTGGAACGCCTCGCGCTATGTGCTGATGAATGCCGAAGGCGAAGATTGCGGCACCAGCGGCGAAGAAGTGGAGCTGTCGCTAGCCGATCGCTGGATTATCTCCCAGCTACAGAAAACCGAGGCGCAGGTCACCAAGGCGATGGACGAGTACCGCTTCGACCACGCCTCCCAAGCGCTATACGAGTTCGTCTGGAACGAGTACTGCGACTGGTACCTGGAGCTTTCCAAGCCTGTTTTATGGGACGAAGCGGCCAGCGCCGAAGCCAAACGCGGCACGCGCCGCACCCTGGTGCGGGTGCTGGAAACCATCCTGCGCCTGGCCCATCCGATGATGCCCTACATCTCGGAAGAGATTTGGCAGCGGGTCGCCCCTCTGGCGGGCACCTATGTGGGCGACGATGCCTCCATCATGCATCAAGCGTGGCCGGAAGCCGACGAGAGCAAGATCGACGAGCAGGCCACCCGGGATATCGAGTGGCTGAAGGGCGTGATCATCGCGGTGCGCAACATCCGCGCCGAGATGAACATCGCCCCCGGTAAGCCGCTGGACGTGCTGCTGACCAAAGGCCAGCCCGAAGACGCTGAACGCCTGGAGCAGAACCGCCGCTTCCTGGCCAAGCTAGCGAAACTGGAAAGCGTGACGTGGCTGGCCAACCCAGAAGACGCCCCGCTTTCAGCCACGCAGCTGGTCGGCGATATGGAAGTGTTGGTACCGATGGCAGACCTGATCGATAAAGACGCGGAGCTTGCCCGCCTCGCCAAAGAGATCGAGAAGCAGGATAAGCTTATCGGTGGCATTGAGAAGAAACTGGGCAACGATGGCTTCATTGCCAAGGCCCCCGTGGCGGTGGTGGAAAAGGAGCGGGCAAAACTCGCCGAATTCCAGGCCACTCGGCAGCTGCTGGAAGAGCAGCAGGCCAAGATTGCGGCCATGTAACGCCGCACCGCTGATGCACGACACGACGGCACCCCCAGGGGTGCCGTTTTGGTCAGCGCCCTGAATACGGGCGGCCCACGAGATTCGCACCGCCCATCGGTTTTTCAGGCCGCTGGGTATGGGAATGGAAAAAGCGGATCGATGCGCGCTTCATTGCCCGCTTCAATCCGCCTTTCACACATTAAAATCGCCCATCGCATTCTGGCGTGAATCAATTGGCTTTCCACAGGTGGGCCCGGGGTATTCAGTGTACCAGCGGCGGCTGGGACATGACCTGGTGGGAGGGGGCTTTAGCCCGCGATGATGGCGGCACCTGTGCTTACCCAGGCAGTCGCCCAATGAATTGGCCTCCCACAGGTGAGCTGGGCAATGACCTCGTGAGTGGGGGCTTGCGCTCGCGATGATGGCGGCACCGGGCCTGCCTGGGCAGTCGCCCAATGAGTCCATTACGCGCCGATGTTCATTATTGGTCATGGCTATCTCACATGACTATCCGCCACAAACAAGGTTCATCTCACTTTGCCGGGAATTGCTTCGCTTTCACGCTAGAACGCGATGAACCATTAAAATCGCCCCTACCGCTGCTAGCCGTTGGCTTTGCGCCAGCCGCCCAGCACCCGGCTATCCGGGCCGAAGAACACCAGCCGATCATGGTCGATCAGGTAGCGGTAGGCGGTATCCAGCATGTCCGTGACCCGCTTGGCATCTTCCATGTTCGGGCAGGCCATTCGGGTGGAGGCCAGCTCGCTGAACTCGATGCGCTGGCTTTCCCCTAGACTCGCCTTGCCGGTGAACTGGTTGCAGCCATCCGAGCCGCTCACCTTACCATCGCGACCAATGCGGAAGAACGGCGCCTCAGGCATGGAGAGCCGCTCATCGGTCCCTACTAACAGTAAGTTCCAGCGCTGCTCAACCACCGGCCCAGAGAGCGTGCCGCTCTGGGGCGCATCGACACGCTCCTGCTGAGGCGTACTGCTGCAAGCACTGACCAGTAGGGCCAAGCCCGCTCCCAGCAGCACATTACGGGTTTGTCCTGTCACCTTTTCTACTCCCGCTGATTCGGTTTACCAACTACCGCTGTTTTCCATGGATGCCCACGGCTCCTGCGGCTCCAGCGCATCGCCTTTTTGCAGTAGCTCGACAGAGATACCGTCCGGCGACTTCACAAACGCCATGTTGCCGTCGCGGGGCGGACGGTTGATGGTGACGCCGTTATCCTGAAGTTTCTGGCAAAGGGCGTAAATGTCGTCGACTCGGTAGGCCAAATGGCCGAAATTACGCCCCCCCGTGTACTCCTCCGGGTCCCAGTTGTAGGTCAACTCGAGCTCGGGGGCCGTGAGGCGCTCGGAGCGCGCTTCATCTTCAGGAGCCGCCAGGAACACCAGCGTAAAACGGCCCTTTTCGTTCTCTTTGCGGCGCACTTCTTTGAGGCCTAGCAGGTCACAATAAAAGTGAAGCGAGGCGTCTAAGTCGCTGACACGTACCATGGTGTGTAAAAACTGCATGTCATTTCCTCTTCATTGAAGAATGGTAATTATATCCCGTGCTACCGCCGAGTGCGGTGCCGAGCCGGTCACGTAGCGCCATTAAAACATAGACAATAGTGCGACACTAAAATAGAAAGTAGACACGCTGTATAATGGCGTCACGGCTGTTCATCTAGTGTGTCACTCTTCAGTGACAATCACGATTCGCTATCGGCTCGTCGAGGAGAGGTCTGTGGATTCGATTACGCAAGCGGCGCTTGGCGCAGCGGTAGGTGGTGCCGTGTTAGGTAAGCGACTGGGCCGCAAGGCCATTGTCATAGGTGCGCTACTGGGTACTCTACCCGATTTGGATGTGGCGCTGGATTATGGCGACGCCATTGCCAACGTCACCGAGCACCGTGGCTTCAGCCATTCCCTGTTCGTATTGACGGGCCTTGCCACGCTGCTGGCCGTGCTGTGTGCCCGCTTTGCTCCAGCGCGGGACATCTCGTTGGGTCGCTGGTGGTGCTTTTTTACGTTGATATTAGTGACTCACCCGCTGCTCGACTCGCTGACCACCTACGGCACGCAGTTGCTCTGGCCGCTAGACACACCGCCCGCCGCGTGGCCTATCGTCTTCATCATTGACCCTTTCTACACGCTACCGCTGCTTATGGCTCTGATCATCGGCAGCGTGTCGGGCAAGGTACGCAGTGCCTGCCGCACGGGGCTGGTGATCTCCTGCGCTTACCTCATGATGGCCGCAGGTGCCAAATGGAGCGTCGAGCAGCGCCTAACGCCAGCCCTAGCCGAAGCGGACTTACAAGCAGCCCCCGTACTCATCCAACCCACGCCGTTTAACATTGCCCTGTGGCGGGCAACGGTCATCGATGAAGACCGCTACTATGAGAGTTTGATCAGTGTATTTGATCGTGACCGAGTCCCCGCACTGGAACCGCTGCGTCGTAACGTCGAACTGGAGGCCAGCGCTTTGGAGGGACCGCTAGGGCAGCGGCTGACGTGGTTCACCGGGCCGTTTTTGCGCTTTGAGACGCGCTATATTAATGGCCAAGAGACGTTGGTCGCCACCGATATTCGGCTGGGTTTTCCCGGTTTTCATCCTTTCAGCTTTACCCTAGCAACCCGAGAAGGCGATCGCTGGGTACCCGTTGCGATCAGTGAAGAAGTACGCAGCCCCAGAGGAGTGCACTTGGCGACACTGGCACGTCTTGCCGCCCGGGCAGGCGGCGATGTATCGGCCCTGTGCGCCAGCGACTACGTAGAGCCACAGTGGCGCGCAGAGCCGTTCCTCTATCGCTGCTAGCCCGGATTTCTCATAGTGCTCCAACAACCTTCGCAGACCAAGCCTGGTAGTGCCAGATCCGAGTGGTCATGGTCGAAGTTGGCGATTATTTAGCCAGTTTCCGGCATTCAGGCACAACTCCCCCTTTCCCCCATTGG
>NZ_JBSXNN010000017.1:0-34859 GCF_056857635.1 Vreelandella sp. L-15
TTCCGTAACTTCATCCAGCTTGTGATAATTTTCTTTGCCAAGCCAGCCTTTCCAAAGAGATATGAACTCTTTGGAATATTCTGGCCTAACTTCCCAATATTCAAAGTATTCTCTAAACATGATTTCTCGGTGACACGTAACAGTGCTTATACGGAACGCTGTATAACCCCAATAAACGCGCGCGCTCATTCATTGAGGTTATGTAGCCAGCTCCATCGACCCTATCCCACTGATTCGCCTGAAGGCAAAGGGAAAATAAGCGGCATATTCAGATTCGCATGCTGGCGCGTTTTGCTTTCCCCCCTGCGTACCGCAAGAAAAGCACTGCACGGTTGATTCTCTCAGCCAACCCCAGCCAAGAAGCAATCCGCTAACCAACCCCCACCGCCACCAATTCCCCCTCAAACCACTGCTGTTTGAGGCCGCGCTGTTTTTCCAGCAGCGTGAGGTAGGGCCTGAGCGGGTGTTGGGGCGGTAGGCTGACGTGGAGTTGGCGCAGCCGCCGTTGGTAGGGGAGCTGCCCGGCGGGCTGGTGCAGGGGGGTGGCGTATTGGCTGAGCCACGCCATATCGGGGAGCAGCAGGTGCGTGGCGCCGCTGTCCAGCGCGAGGGTCACGCCCTTGGCGTCGAAGTCGCCTGCGTAGAGGTGCGGCCTGCGGGTTTTGCGCCATACCTCGGCCAGGTGGGCGAAGCCGCCGCCGTAGTGGCGGTCGCCTCTGTAGGCGATGAGCGGCTGGGCGTAGCCGCTGAGGGCGCTGATGTTCGGGTTGAAAGCGTAGAAGCTGTCGAGGTTTTCCACCTGCACCAGCGCGCCGAAGGCTCCTAGCGTGAGGTGTCGAACGTCCACGTCGCGACTGCAGCGCGGCTCGCTTGCAAGCCCCGGGGTGGGCTGGGGCGGCAGGCTGAGCAGTATGCGCCAGGCGCGGGGGCTTTCGCGGGTAGCTTTGTCTTCCTCCATGCCCTCCTTCGCTTGGGCGCTGCTGGTTAGGCCGCTGAGCGAGCAGCCTAGCGGTGCTAGGCGGGCGCTATCTAACACGTCGTTGATCTGCGCCAGCAAGGCGGTGTCAAAGCGCAGCGCTTTACTGTTGATTCGTGTGGCCAGGTCAATATCGTGCTGGCGGCACCAGGCCACTACGTCGTCTACCCACTGGCGGCGGGGCTTCTCCACCGTGGGCTGGCGGAGTAGTTCGCGGGCGACGCCGTTAAGGCCGTTGCGTGCGCGGCTGGGCAGGTTCATACCGCCACCGCCAGGGCCACATCGTGAATCAGGCGCAGGTCGTTATAGGCGCTGGCCTTGCTCTCCTCTTGCTGCAGGCGGAAGGCCTGCTGTTCGCTGCGCGGCAGCCCTTGGTACTCGGCGATCACCTGAAACAGCCAGATTTCATCTGCCCACTCTAGGCCGCTCTGTTGCAGGTAGGCCAGGGCGCTGACGGGCTCGGCGGGCGGCTGGTCGAGCACTGCGAGATAGAAGCGCTCGACGTCCAGCTTGAGGGCCTGCTGGCGGGCGGCGGCCAGGCTCTCTTCGGCGAGCTGCACGGGGTTGGCCACGGCCACGTTTTGCGCGGCGTGGCGCGGGGCGGGCAGCTCGTGCAGCAGTTCGGCCAGTACCCGGGTGTCCAGGGGGCGGTCCAGCGCGGGGGCGGCGGCGGGGTTGAGCGGTGCGGCGCGGTTGAACAGCGCGGGCACCTCGCTGCGCTGGGCGTAGTTGCTGGGCACGAAGCCCGGGTGTTCGCGCAGGAAGGCGGCCATGCCGGTCATCAGGCGGCTGCGGGCCTGCTGCTTGCGGAAGCGGGCCATGAGCTCGATCAACCGCCGCTGCACTTCCCTCAAGCTGGTGTAGTGGTGGCTCAGGCGGTTCTGAAGCTGGCTGATGAGCAGCTTGCGCAGGCTGCCGTCGCTACCCACCAGGGCGATCAGCTCGTCGAAGTCGATCAGCGCGAGGCCATCGAGTAGCCGCACGATCTGCTTTTGGGCGCGGTCGTTCTCGCGGATCTTGTCGTTGAGCTGGCTGACGAAACCGAAATCGCTGTTGAGCCGCTGCCACAGGCTATCGATGGCGTCGGCAAAGCGGCCGTTGAGGTCGTCTACCTCCTGGCGCAGGCGCAGTAGCTGCTGCTCCTGGCGCCAGTGTTCGCCCTTGCTGCGGGCTTCTCGGTAGCTATCTACTTGGGTACGAATCAGCTCCAGGGTTTCGGCCACGTCGGCATTGACGTGGCGGCGGGTTTCGTCGGCGAGCATTTCGGCGATCAGGTCGCGCACCTTGGGCGAGAGTTTGACGCCGCTCTGCTCGTCGGGCCGCCATAGCACCCGGGCGGCCAGCAGCTTGCGCAACGCGCCGTCGCTCAGGCCTTCCAGCGGTACGTCGTCGCGGGTGTAGGCCTGCATCAGCCGTTCGGCGTGCTTGCCCAGCAGCGCCAGGCGTTCCGCGCCGGTCTTGAGCAGGCGGCTCTCCAGCTCGCTCACGCCACTGCCCACCCCATTGCCTAAAGCACTGTTCTCACGCCGACTCACAGCAGGGCCTCCTGCGTGCCGGTGTCCTCGTCGGCATCGATGGGCAGATTCTCTTCGTCGCGGATGAAGCGTACCACGTCCACCAGGTAGTCCATCTTGCCGGTCACCACGAACACTTGGCGTTCGCTGTGGGGCTGCATCAGGTAACCGTGCTCTTTCAGCCGTTTGAAGATCTGCTTCACCTGGGCATCCAGCTGGTCGCTCTGGGAGCCAAAGAAGTTGTCCGTGGCTAGCCGTTCCAAACGCTCGCGCAGGCTCTGGTTGTCTTCGCACTTGGCGCTGAACTCGGCGGGTTTGAGCACGTCGCCAGGGGCGGCCAGGGCGTCGCGGCCCAGCGCTTCCTGCACCAGTTGTAGCCACTCCAGCATGGGCAGCAGGCTGTTGACGGTGTCGGCGAGCTGGCGGGAGAGCTGCTCCCGCGCCGTGTCGCTGAGCTGCCGCCAGGCGAGATAGTAGACGCTGGCGTCTTCGTTGCTGGCCAGCCGTCGGTTGAGCGGGCGCAGGTAGGCGTCGATGGCCTCGCGGGTCTCTTCGTTGGCCAGGTGCCGGTAGGCGTTGTCGTCGCTGACGGCGCAGACGAAGTCGCCTGCCAGCAGGCGTTCGAGCAGGGGGCCGTGTTCGATCATGCGCTCACCTCCTGTTGGCGCTGCTTGATTTTCTGCGCCAGCGCGCTGAGACGCGGCTCGATACGCTTGAGCTGACGCTGTTGCTGGGCGTCCCGTTCGATGAGGTAGCGGTTGGCGAACAGCAGCAGTACGTCGGATTCCGGGTTGGGGAAGGCCCCGACGATATGGATGCGGTTGCTGTCGCAGGCATCGAACAGTTTTTCGACGTTGTGGTAGGCCAGGGTGCCGATCTCATCGATGGGCCAGTGGATGGCGATGTGCGCATCGCCCCGCAGCAGGCGGGTAAACGCCAGCAGGAACTTGCACAGAATCAGATACGCCATGCCGTGGCTGGAGGACTCCAGCAGCTGACGGTCGTTCTTGATCACCAGGTCCGTGCCGCCTTCGTTCAGGTGCAGCTCCAGGCGCAGCAGGCTTTCGAAGCTGTACTGCTGGTCGCTGCGCAGCAAATCGACCACGTCGGCCAGGGCGTTGAGGTAGTCGTCGCTGGGCAGCGTCTGGCCGGACTCCCGCCACGCCTTGTAGCGCTGGGCGAACAGCTTGAGCGGCTCCCAGAAGCCCAGCTCGTCGATGGTGGATTGAATGCGCACTTCCGCCTTGGTGATGCCTTCCAGGCGCAGGTCGTCGGCGACCTCTTCCGAAAGCCGACGGCTCTGGGCGCTGATGCGCCGGTTCAGGTCGCGGAAGACGATGAAGAACTTGTCCAGGTCGTCGCTGAGGTTGCGGCCTTCCTGAATCAGCTGCTGCTGTTGGTCTTCCAGCAGTTTGAGCATGCCGCGCAGCAGCGGCAGCAGTAGCCGGGGGCTGTCGCTGGGCAGCTTGTCGCGCTCGCTTTGCAGGGCATCGGCAAAGCCGCTGCTGGCGTCCTTGATCAGTTGGCTTTCGACGTCCAGGCAGCCTCGGCGCAGTTGCTCCAGCTGCTGGTGGCGGCTGGCCAGGGCCTGGCGGGTGCGTTCGATGCGTTCGTCCACATCGCCCAGGCTGGCTTCCAGCGGCGCGCCTTCAGCCACCAGCTCCAGGCTTTCCAGCTGGTTGAGCAGCGGTGTCAGGGCTTCCAGGGTGCCACGGGCGCTGTCGCGCTGGGCCTTCAGGTCGCTCACCGCCTGCTGGTGGGCCTCTCTGGCGGCGTGGAAGGCGTTTTTCAGATGCGCTTTGTCGCGCTTGAGCTGCTGGTCGCGCTGGGCCAGCTCGGCCTCTTCCGCCACCAGTTGGGGTTTGTGCTGGCCCCACTCGATGCGCATGAAGCGCTGGTACTCGGCCAGCTCCTCCTGGCGGGCGGCGGTTTTGCGAATGCGCTCGTTCTGGGCTTCCAGGCGGGTTCGCGTGGCCTTGAGCTGGGCGGGGTCGACGCCCTGCTCGGCCAGCTCCTGGCTGAAGGCCTCTTCCAGCTCGGCGCGCTGGCGCTGGTGTTCGGCATTGGCATCGCTGAGCTGCTGTTTGTAGGTGCGTAGCTGGGCATCGAGGCTATCGAGCTGGCTCTGGGCGTCGGCCTTGAGCTCCAGCAGTTGGCCCTGGTGGGTTTCGGCCAGCTCGGCCAGGGCGTCGCGCTTCTCGTCGCGCAGCTCGGTTTGGGCCTGCTCCTGGCGGGCCAGGGCGGCTTCGATGTGGGCACGGCGGGCTTTCTGGCTTTCCGCGTGGCGGGCCTGCTGTTGGCGGCGCGCTTCCAGGGCATATTCCACCTCCTGCTCGGCGCGCTGGTGGGCCAGGCGGGCGGTGTCCTGGGCGTCATCGGCCTGCTGTACCCGCTCGTTGTGCTGCTTGAGGGCCTTTTCAGCGGCGGTGCAGGCGGTGTGAGCACGGGCCTTGGCGCTCTCGGCTTCCTCGATGGCGGCCAGCAGGCTGGCTTCGTCCTGGGCGTAGTCGGGCAGCGCGATGGCGGAAAGGTCCAACGCCAGGCCGAACAGGTCGTCGCTGGCGTGGTCGGCCAGTTGGGGGGCGAGGTCGCGGCGCTCCAGCAGTTCCGGGGCGATCACCTTGCCGAGCTGCTGTTCCCAGCCGGGGCGGTGGTAGCGCAGGAAGTGGCGCAGGCTGCCCTGCTCGGGGGTCTGCTGCTGGTAAAGGGTGTAGCAGTGCTGCTCGGCGCGCTCCCGCTGCTGACGGCACTGCACGAGATGCTGTTCGGCGGTGTCGCGCTCGCGCTTGTGGGCTTCCAGCTCGCGGCGCAGCGCTTCCAGGGTGGCCCCGGCCGCGCTGCGGGCCTGCTGGGCATCGTCCAGCCGCGCCTGGGCCAGCTCGGCCTCCTGGGCCTCTTCGCGGGTTTGGCTGGGCATGGCCAGCTGGGCCTTCAGCTCGGCCAGCTGCTCGACGCCTAGCTCCAGCTGGGCCTGATACTCGCTCTCCAAGCGCTGGCGAGCCTGCTGGTAACGCTCGTTGTGCTGCTGTTCGGTTTGCCACTGCTGCTCGCGGCGCTCGGCTTTCTCCTCCACCAGCGCGTCGATCAGTTCCTGGTGCTCTTGAGTCTGGCGGGCGAGGTTTTCGGAGAGTTCGCGCAGTCGGCCATCCAGGCGCGCCTGGCTTTCCTTTACTGCGTCCTGCATCACTTGCAGGTGTTGCTGCAGCTGGTCGCGCTGTTCGCGCCACTGGGGCAGCGCGTTGATGTCCCGCTCCAGGCCGGGCATGTCGGCATCGGCGTACTGCTCGAAGCGGGTTTGCAGGTCGTTGAGGCGGTGCTGGGCGTGCTGCAGCTGGCTTGCCACTTCGCTGTGCTGGTCGTTGAGCGCATCCCGCCGTTCGCCGTAGGCCTGCTCTTCGGCCTGAAACTCCCGCTGGTGGCGGTTGAGTTCACCTTCCAGGTCGGCGACCTGCCGCTGGGCCTGTTCGCGGTCGGCGGCCAGCTGGGGTTTGAGTTGCCACAGGGTAGTGTCGAGCTCGGCCAGTTCACGGTCGATACCGGAGAGTTTGGCCAACGCGGCCTGCAGCGGCTCCAGGCGCATGGATTGGCGCATCTGGTGAATCCACTCGCGGGCCTTGGCACTACGAATGCGAGTAACCGGCAGCTCGACTCCGTCCTCTTCGAAAATCGCCGCCAGCATGGTCTTGAGGGTGTCCATCTTGCCCTCTTTGGCGTGCACCGCCGAGACCAGCTTTTCGATATGGCGAATGCGCCGCTCGGGGTTGACCAGGCTGAACTGGGCGGCGATCTGGCGCAGCTTCAGGCCATCGCGGCTGTTGCCGTGGAGCTGGGTAAAGTCGTTCTGGATCACCGAGCGGAACTCGGAAGTGGCGCCCAGCTTGGGCGACATCGGCGTACCGCTGCGGCGCAGCCCGCTGGCCCACTGGGTATAGTCCAGCGCCAGCGGGCCCTGCTCGGTCTCGACCAGGTAGTCTTCCGGGCGGTAAGGCGCGCCGACGAAGCGATACTCCACGCCGCCTTCCTGCTTGCGGGTCAGCACCGCCTGGCACACGTTGCCCGCTTCGCGGCGGTATTCGTATACCAGGTAGCTGTTGCGATGGGGCAGATAGAACGCATCGAATTTCATGCGGGTTTTCGGCACCACCTTGTTGGGCAGCTCGCCGTAAAACACCGGCACCAGCCGCTGGAGCGTGGTTTTACCCGACGCGTTGGTGCCGCAAATATTGGTGTGGCCGTCCACACTGAGTTCGACCACGCCGCTCAGGTGGCCGTGAATCATCACGATGCGTAGCAGATGCGCCATGCCGTGTCCTTGATCGTTTAACGTCCGAAAACGCTATCTTGCCAGACACCTTGATGGCTTGTCTTACTGATTACGCCTTACCCAGCAGCACCTCAAAAAAACTCACCGCATTGGCTTCCGCCCTTCGAGGCAGTAGCCGCCTTCTTTTATCACCAGGTTGTTCACGTCGAGGCTCGCTATGCTTATCTTCTTGCCTTGATATAAGCCTCCATAAAAGCCGCAAGATTTCGTCCTAGATGTTCGGTAGGGTAACCGCCCTCTTGTACCACTACTGTGGGCAAATCCAGCTTTGCTAGTCTTTCTCCCAGGCGTCCAAAGTCTTCAGTTTCCAGCGCCAGTCCAGCTAAAGGGTCATCTTTGTGGGCGTCCAAACCAAGGGCAATCACCATGGCTTCTGACCTGTAGGTCTCCATGGCCTCAATTAAAGACTCCAGCCCATTCATAAAGACTTCGCCGTTACTGCCCAATGGGAGAGGTAGATTGACGTTAGCGCCTTCTCCTTCACCTTCTCCGTGTTCATCCACGCCACCCCAGAAAAACGGATAGAAATCGGCGGGGTCGGCGTGAATCGAGCCGGTCCACACATCGCCACGAGCGTAGAAAATATCCTGGGTGCCGTTGCCATGATGCAAATCCACATCAAGAATGGCTACCCGCTCATATTTTTCGCGCAGAGTTTGCGCCGCCAGCGCAGAGTTATTAATAAAGCAAAAGCCACCGGCACGGTCTGGCCCGGCATGATGGCCCGGTGGCCGACAAAGAGCATAGGCCTGGCCGTCCCCGGCCATCACTGCCTCAGTTGCAGCTTCTGCTGTAGTGGCATTCGCCATAAGGCCCTTATAGGTTTCCGCGGTCAGCGGGCAGGCCATATCGTGCATATGCCACCCCGCCTGCCCGACAGGATGACGTGGATAATGGTTGCCCTGGCCGCAGGGATGGACATTAGGTGCCACCATGTCAGCGGCTTCCGGCATCTCTGACCACCGAGCATAGATAGTTTCCAGAAAGTGCAAATAACGCGGAGTATGAATCAGCGCCAGTCGCTTATGGAGACTAGGAGTGGCCTTGGGCATCAACGTCTCAATATCCAGCATTTTCAAACCTTCAAGCAGCATTTCAGCTCTCAGCGGCCCTTCCGGCGAGGCAACCTGGCGTCCTCTAAGCAGAAAACTCGTGTGGGCATGGAGCTGCTGTTCAGGATGGTAAAAACACTTCACGGACTTACCTCACTCTTCAGATGCACCGCCCCTTCACTCCAGCGGCTCAGAAACAACGCATAAGTTTTTAAAGTGTGGCGGATGGACTCAATATCTACACGCTCATCTATTCCATGGATATTCTCTGCCACCGGTCCATAACAGGTGCCGTTGATACCTCCATGCACCTTGTAGGCGCGCAGATCTGTGGTGCAGGTGAGTGGCTTGGTAGTCACCTCGGCCCCCGTCAGATCCTGATGGCAGCGCCCAAGCAAGCGAACTCCAACATCATCAAGATCCACCTCTACTCCTTCAGAGCAGAATCCATGAAATTCCACCGTCACATCCGAAACGCCAGACCCTAGCTGGCTGGCTTCAGTCTCAATACAGGCCTGCACCCGTGCCTGGACATCAGCCACAGTCACACTCGGTGGAAAGCCAATGCGCCCTTCGAGGCTGGCATAGGCGGGTACGCTGGAAGCCCAATCTCCGCCCTGGATTCGCCCAAGATTGAGATTGAAAGGCCGGGCAACCTGGCTAAAAAGGGGGTGGGAAACACGGTTGAACTCGTCTACTAATGGCTTCAGGCTGTTGAACAATGAGTTGACTGCTTCGATGGCATTGGTGCCGGCACTAGTATCGAGTACGTGAGCAGGTACACCGTTCAAACTGATACGAAACCACAGAACGCCCACTTGCCCAGAGATGATTTGCGCACCAAAGGGTTCAGGGATCAGTACAAAATCTCCCCCATGCCCTGCCTTGACACAAGCCAGCGCCCCATGGCCAGTGCACTCCTCCTCGATGACGGTTTGCAGGGTTAAGGGATGTTCAATGGCAATACCCGCCTGGCGAACTGCCTTGACCGCCATGCACATAGCCGCAATGCCCGATTTCATATCACCAGCACCGCGACCATAAAGCCACCCTTCTTCATCCCTCCAGGGCTCCCAGGGGGCGCGAGTCCACCGAGAATGAGGCTCGGCGGGCACGACATCCAGATGGCCGTTGAACACCAAATGAGGCCCGTTGACACCACTATTCAGGCGAGCCACCACATTATGGCGTGGACGATCAGCAGGCACCTCCTGTCCGGTAAAAGTCAGGGCTGTCTCCTCCAAGGGCACTTGACTGACCTGAAAACCTTCAGCCTTAAACCAAGTTTCCATCACCTTTTGTGCAGCCTGCTCTTCCCCCAACACGCTATATGCTCTTACTAGCTCCTCGGTGAGCTGAAGTGTGTCTTCAAACAGTGAATCACAGCAAGCAAGCAACCTCTGCTCCTGAGCTGTCAGCATGATATTGGCTCCGCGATGAAATTAGGCTGAATTTATTTTTCATTAACTTAGCTACTTTTAACTGCAGAATTTTCATTTTTAGTCGCATAAACGAACATTTTCATAACAATAAAAGTATTGACTATGAATAGCTTTTTAATGGTTCACATTTTTCGAGGCTAATTGCAAGCCCTATTATTTAGCATCGGTTGCATAACTCCATGTGAAGACAAGTATTAATTTGACTAATACAAAGAATAAAAAATTAAAAATAGTCTTATGCTAAAACGGGTGTTATTGATTAATTACGCCTTAACAGAGCAACGATGACAAAGCACTGTTATAGGCTTTCCCGGCAGCCCAACGAGGCATAGACCTCCAGCCAACCAATTCAGAAAAAGAGGCTCAGTAGAGGCCCATCAGGAAAAGGTAGGCTGAACACAGAAAAAAGGGCTGTATAGAACAACTCAAACGGGGACAGCAGACCGAACACGCCGGCAAAAATAATGAAGAAGCATTCACTGCATTCTGGTGAGCGCTATATAAAAATGAGTGAGCCGAGTGATGACAAACCCAGCTATTGCCTTAGGGCAGCCGCTGCTCAATGGTAGTTTCTGCCATTGCACGATGCAGAAAATCAAAAAACACTTGCTCCGCCTGCGAGAAGCGTGCGTCCTGATGCCAAATCAGGTGCAAGTCGATGTTGGGGATTCCGGCATAGGGCGGCAGGGGCCACAGCTGCCCACTCTCAACATCACTCTGCACCGTATGCTCCGGCAAACAGCCGATACCCCACCCACTTCTCACAAAGCGCTGAATTTCTTCCAGACTACTGGAAGTAACCGTCATTTCACCGACCAATCCCTGCGCTCCACGAAACAGCGCGATTTCAGCCAGAGCGCCAGAAAGCTGAGCACTAGTGAAAGACACAAAAGGCTCATCACTGAGCGCTTGCAGCGGCAAGTTCTGCTGACCGTAAAAGCGGTGCGAAGGCCCACAGAAAAAACGATAGCGCTGATGTACCAGAAGCTGGCTATTCAGTCCTTCCACTGGATGAGGCAGCAGGCAGACACCAACGGTGCCCATCTTCTGCAGAATCGACTGCACCACATCCTGACTGGAAACCACAGTAACCTCACAGGTAATGCGAGGATGCTGCAAATGAAAGCGCCGCAGCACGTCATCAAGAAAGCTGCTCTGGATACCACTGACCAAAAAGAGAGTGATCTTGCCTGCCACCTCAGGCGAGGTATCACGCACGTTGACACTAAGCCGCGCCACATTGGCATAGATTTCAAGCGCATCGCGGTAAACCATCTCCCCTGCCTCCGTGACCCGGAAACAATGGCTACCACGCTCAATAAGAGTTTGCCCGAGATGCGATTCCAGTCGCTTAAGTGCCAAGCTGACAGCAGGTTGAGAAAGGTTGAGCCGCTGCGCCGCCCGGCTGATACTTTTCTCCTGAACGATGCTGACGAAGGTGCGCAGCAGGTTCCAATCAAGGGTGTCGTGGGCCGATCGCATAGTGCAACTCCTGTCTTCGACGCTTTTACACAGAGGTCATGCCCCGACTAAGCGTGCTAAAAGCTAAACACTAAAAAGAGTACAGCAAGGCGCTGCCGCTGCACATTACCTAAACAAGGAGTCAATGATGTCGACACAGGGTTTACAGATGCTGGCGTCTCCAAAAATTAACAGCGAACGCCTATGGGCATCACTGATGGAGATGGCCAGCATCGGGCCATCCCCCAATGGCGGCAGTCGTCGGCTGGCCTTGAGTAATGAAGATCTAGATGGGCGTCGAAAGCTGTTGGATTGGGCAGAATTACTGGGTTGCACGTGGCAAACCGACCAAGCAGGCAATATGTTTATTGTTCACCCCGGCCATGACAATAATCTTTCGCCAGTAGCCGTGGGCAGCCATCTAGATACCCAGCCGCTCGGCGGACGTTTTGATGGTGTGCTAGGCGTCCTCGCCGGGCTGGAAGTCTTTCGCACTCTGAATGAGCAAGGCATTAAAACCCGGCGGCCCCTGGTGCTAGTTAATTGGACCAACGAAGAAGGCAGCCGTTTTGCTCCAGCCATGGGCGGCAGCGGTGTTTATAGCCAACGCCTATCGCTTGAGGATTTCCGCGCTGCTAGAGACAAAGACAGCATTACACTGGGAGAGGCACTGGACGAATCCGGTTATAAAGGCTCATTGACCCGTCACGACCTGCCGCTAGCTGCTTACCTTGAACTACATATTGAACAAGGACCGATTCTTGAGAAAAAGGGCCTGCCGTTGGGAATCGTCAGTGGCGTGCAGGGGCTACGCTGGTATGACATCACCTTTACTGGCGATTCCGCCCACGCTGGTCCGACTCCGATGGAATATCGCCATGATCCCCTAATGGCCGCCACCGGTTTTATCGAAGCCATGCGCCAAAGTGTGCGGGACGATGTCGATGGTATCTCGCGCCTGACTATCGGTGATTTCCAGGTCGCCGAACCCTCACGCAACGTGATTCCGGGGGCCGTCACTCTACAGGTTGATGTACGCCATACCGATGAAAATGCCCTGCAGCAGTTGGATGACACCCTACGTACCCATGTCAAGGCCTTCGCTGAACGGGAAGGTGTCAGCGCTGACATTCGTGAACTATGGCATATGCCAGTCACCTACTTCGATGCGTCGTTGGTGGAGGATCTTTCCAGCGCAGCGCAGGCATTAGGTTATCCACCGTTCAGAATGATGAGTGGTGCCGGTCATGATGCCGTCAATGTCAGCTATGTAACACCCACCGCGATGCTATTCATTCCCTGCAGGGGCGGTATCAGCCATAACGAACGTGAGTATGCCGAGCCCGAACACTGCGCCATCGCTACGCAAGTGCTATGCGATGCGCTACTGCGCACGGCAAACCGTGAGTAACAAGGCAACATGGACGAATGAGCCTAATGCCTTAATCACCCGGCTCTCTGGAGCCATGTTTCCTATCAACAAACCAATAAGTACGGGGAAGACAATGAAGAAAGCCTTAACGCTCGC
This sequence comes from Vreelandella sp. L-15, assembly GCF_056857635.1. Classification (NCBI taxonomy): domain Bacteria; kingdom Pseudomonadati; phylum Pseudomonadota; class Gammaproteobacteria; order Oceanospirillales; family Halomonadaceae; genus Vreelandella; species Vreelandella sp. L-15. Next base: position 12,298 of record NZ_JBSXNN010000017.1, read on the forward strand.
CATTGCGGCAGCCTCGATGACAGCCGCCTCAGCCTGGGCACAGGAACCACGTTCAGGCGGTGTGATTGATACCATCATTCAACCAGAGCCTCCGGGTATAGTCGCGGGTGTGCACCAAAACGCTCCGACACAGACAGTGTCTGGCAATATTTTTGAAAGCCTGCTGCGATACGACACCGACCTTAACCCCATGCCACAGCTTGCTCATGATTGGACAGTTAGCGAAGACGGTCTGATCTACACATTCCATCTCCAGGAAGATGCTACTTGGCATGATGGTGAACCCTTCACTTCTGAAGATGTGGTGTTCTCCACGGATGTGTATCTGCGTGAGATGAACCCGCGCACCCGGACCATTCTTTCCCACGTGGAAAGCATTGAAGCCCCTGACGACCACACAGTGGTATTCACTCTCAAAAACCCCTTTGGCCCTTTCCTGCTAGCCTTTGAAGCAGGCACCATGCCAATGATGCCTAAGCATATTTATGAAGGCACTGATTTCCGCACTAATGAAGCCAACAATAATCCCATTGGTACTGGTCCGTTCAAGTTTGAAAGCTGGGAGCGTGGCCGCGTCATCCAGCTAATCAAGAATGAGGATTATTACGAGGAAGGCCTCCCCTATCTGGATGGCATAAACTGGCACGTGATTCCGGATGCATCTTCACGAGCTGTGGCCTACGAAAACGGTACCGTAGATGTATTACCCGCCAACTCGGTAGAAAACTTCGATATTCCGCGCCTGAGTGAATTGGATAACACCTGCCTCACCGAACAAGGCCATGAGTACTTTAGTCCCTACGCCATGCTTTGGATCAACAACCGCGAAGGCCCCATGGTAGATAAACGCTTCCGCCAGGCCGTCATGTATGCGCTGGACCGTGAATTTGCCCGCGACGTGCTGTGGAATGGTCTGGGTAAAGTGCCACTGTCAGCCTTCGGCTCCAACGCCAGCTTCCAAGATGACAGCCTGACACCGTACGACCATAACCCGGAACGTGCCCGTGAGCTGCTGGATGAAATGGGCTATGACGGCGAAGAAGTGCGTTTATTGCCGATTCCCTATGGCGAAACCTGGGTACGCTGGGCCGAAGCGGTTCAGCAGAATCTCCAAGAAGTGGGCATCAACGTCACAACACAATCCACCGATGTGGGAGGCTGGAACCAGCGTCTGGGCGAGTGGGACTATGACCTCGCCTTTACTTACCTTTTCCAGTACGGCGACCCGGCCCTGGGCATTTCACGGACCTATATCTCGAGCAATATTGCTAAGGGCTCGCCCTGGAACAACGTTCAGGGCTATGAGAACGAGCGCGTAGATGAGCTCTTCGACCTAGCAGCCACCGCCTACCCAGATGCCCAGCGTGAAGAGTATTACCAGGAAGTCCAACAGATCCTCCACGAGGATGTGCCGGTTGGCTGGCTACTGGAACTTGGCTTCCCAACCATATACAGCTGTGATGTCAAAAACCTAGTGACCACAGGTATCGGTCTTAACGACGGCTTCAAGAACGCTTGGCTTGACCGATAAAACGATGCTGGGCGGCATTTTGTCGCCCAGCTCTTGGATTATGTCGCTACAGGAGTAAGGCATGTTGTATGCCAGATTGATCACGATGCGGCTCCTGAAAGCCGTCATTGTTCTGTTTCTGATTGTTATCTTTAATTTTTTTCTTATTCACATGGCTCCTGGTGACCCTGCCGCTGTAATGGCGGGTGAAGCCGGGGCTACCGATGCGGAATTTCTGCGCCAGCTACGCGAGCAGTTCGGGCTGGATCAACCTCTTTACGTCCAGCTATGGCGCTACATATCTGGCATTGCCACCTTAGATTTTGGCTACTCCTATCGCCAGCAGATGCCGGTATTTGACCTAATCATGGACCGGATGCCCGCTACACTGCTACTCACCGGCACTGCCTTTGTCATGTCGTTGGGTCTCGGGATTCTGGCCGGTTCCATGGCTGCTGCACGGGCTAAAAAGCCCAGCGGTTCGCTGATCATGGCAATCGCATTAGTCTTCTATGCTACTCCACTGTTTTGGGTCGCCCTGATGGCGGTTGTCCTTTTTTCAGTGACACTGGGCTGGTTACCCGCATACGGCTACGCCACCGTCGGGGCTGACTACACTGGCCTCGCCCTAGCGCTAGATATTGGCAAGCACCTAATCCTCCCGGCTACCACACTGGCATTGTTCTTTATGGCCATCTATACCCGCATGACGCGCACTTCCATGCTAGAGGCCAGTCAGCAGGACTATGTCAAGACCGCACGGGCTAAGGGCCTCGCGCCCAGACTGATTCAGCGCCGCCATATCCTGCGGAATGCCCTGTTGCCAATTATCACACTGGCAGGCCTGCAGGCCGGTCAGATGGTCGGTGGTGCCATTCTTACCGAAACCGTCTTTGCCTGGCCGGGTATCGGCCGCCTAATGTTCGAGGCGCTGATGCAGCGTGACTACAACCTACTGCTGGGCATTTTCTTCTTCTCTGCCGCTCTGGTCATTGTGTTCAATATCATCACCGACCTTGTGTACGGGCTGGTTGATCCACGTATCAAGGAGACATCATGAATTTCTTTGCCCGCTTTGCCCAGAATCGTGGTGCCCTCGTGGGGTTGGTTATCCTCGCCGTCATCATCGCGATGGCAATTACAGCGCCCCTATTTTTCCCTGAATCCCCTTGGCGTATGGTCCAACGCCCTTTCCTAACCCCGCTTGAAGTGGACGGTTTCCCGATGGGAACTGACACCATGGGGCGCAATGTGGCTGCCGGTTTGATGCACGGCGCCTGGGTGTCCCTGTTGATTGGTCTGGTCTCTACCTCGGTAGCCCTGGTGATCGGCGTGCCGCTCGGCGCCATGGCCGGTTATTACGGAGGCATTCTGGATGATGCCCTGATGCGTTTCACCGAGTTCTTTCAGACAATCCCCAACTTTGCCCTGGCCATTGTGCTAGTGGCCATCATGCAGCCCAGTGTGACCTCCATTGTACTGGCAATCGCGCTGGTCAGCTGGCCGCCGGTCGCTCGCCTGGTACGTGCTGAATTCATGTCGCTGCGTCATCGTGAATATGTCGAGGCCGCCCGGCTGGTCGGTCAGAGCAACTTCACTATCATCACCCGCCAGATCCTGCCCAACGCCATGTCGCCGATTATCGTACTGGCGTCGCTGATGGTGGCCACCGCCATCCTGCTGGAATCATCCCTTTCCTTCCTTGGGCTGGGTGATCCGAATGTCATGTCCTGGGGATATATGATCGGTGCCGCACGTACCGTGATTCGCCAAGCCTGGTGGCTAAGCTTCTTTCCGGGGGTGGCCATTCTGTTGACCGTGCTTGCCCTGAACCTGGTGGGTGAAGGCCTGGACGATGCGCTTAATCCAAAACTCAGCCGAGAACGCTCATGAACAAGGGGAACAGTATGACTACCACCAACGACACCCCTCTTTTGAGCCTGCAGGACCTGACGGTGGCACTGCCCAAGGGGGCTGACCGCGCCTATGCCGTGGAAAACCTCAGCTACGATGTATTGCGTGGCGAAATCCTCTGCGTGGTGGGGGAATCCGGTTCCGGTAAATCCATGGCGGCCAATGCGGTCATGGGGCTACTTCCCAAAGGCGTCAGGCCGGTAGGCGGCAAGGCGATGTTTGACGGTCAGGATCTATTGAGCATCACCGAAAAGCAGCACCGCGAATTGCGTGGCCTACAGATTGGAATGATCTTTCAGGAGCCCATGACCGCCCTGAATCCACTGATGCGTGTCGGTGCCCAGATCAGCGAGGTGTTTGAAGCCCATGGTCAGTTCAATGGATCGGAACGCGGCGCCAAAGCATTAGAACTATTGAAAGAGGTCGGGCTTCCCGACCCGGAAAAAGCCATACGCGCCTACCCGTTCCAGCTTTCCGGTGGCCAGCGCCAGCGGGTGATGATTGCCATGGCACTGGCACTTGAGCCGGAACTGCTGATTGCTGACGAACCGACCACCGCGCTGGACGTTACCACCCAGGCCCAGATTCTTGACCTAATTATTGACCTGCAGAAGCGTCGTGGCATGGCAGTCATGTTCATTACCCATGATTTCGGGGTGGTGGCGGAAATTGCTACCCGGGTTTGCGTGATGCGCCACGGCCAGATTGTCGAGCTTGGTGAGGCCAAAGAGGTACTGGCCAACCCGCAGCATGAGTACACTCGTGCGCTGATTGAGGCCATTCCCAGCGATATCGTGCCGGAAGCGCGGGGCGCAGAAACCGATACCCCTCTGCTCGACGTCAAAGGCCTGAACAAGCTCTTCCGCTCCAAAGGCGGCCTGTTCAAGGCGGCACGGGAAGTCCGCGCCCTGGATGATGTGTCGTTTTCACTGGTCAAGGGGGAAACCATCGGCATTGTGGGCGAATCCGGCTCGGGCAAATCCACTCTGGGCCGCTGTATTGTGCGCCTGGAAACCCCGGACAGCGGCACCATAAGTCTTTCCGGCACGGATTTCATGCAGCTCCACGGGGAATCACTGCGCCGTGAACGCAAACGCGTACAGATGATTTTCCAGGACCCCTACGCCTCCCTTAATCCGCGTACCAAGGTCGGCATGGCCATAGCTCAAGGACCGATTGCCAACGGAGTGCCCAAGCAGAAAGCCCTGGCACAGGCCAATGAGCTGCTTGAACTAGTGGGCCTGGCCAACACCGCTGATCGCTTCCCCCATGAGTTCTCCGGCGGCCAGCGCCAGCGTATCGGCATTGCCCGGGCGCTGGCGCTGGAACCTGAGTTAATTGTCGCCGATGAAGCGGTCTCGGCGCTGGATGTATCGATCCAGGCTCAGATTCTGGAGCTGCTAGAAGACCTAAAACAGAAACTTTCGTTGTCACTTCTGTTCATTACCCATGATCTTAGAGTAGCGGCCCAAATCTGCGATCATATTATCGTCATGCAACATGGCCGTATTGTGGAGCAGGGACCAGCCCGTGACGTCTTCCTGGCGCCTCAGCAGGCCTATACCCGTGAACTGCTCGCAGCCATTCCTGGCCGTCCCGACACCATAGAAAAAGCATCTTGATAATGAGGCTCTGAATGGATGCACTATTAGCAGAACTGTCCGCTATCGTAGGCCCCCAAAACCTACTGGAGCACAATGATGTCAGCGCCCGTCAAGATGACTGGATGCAGGCCAGTTCCTGTCAGGCGCGTGCCATAGTGCGCCCAGTAGATACCGAGCAGCTTGCCAGTGTCATGGCTGCATGCCACCAGGCAAACCAGCCAGTGGTGACCCATGGCGGCCTAACGGGTCTAGTGCGCGGAGGTGTGGCCAACCCTAACGAGGTGGTAATTTCACTTGAGCGGATGAATCAGATTGAGGCCATTGACCCGGTCAGCGGCACCCTGACCGTGCAGGCGGGCACACCGCTGCAGCGGGTACAGGAAGCCGCCAAAGAAGCAGGCATGCAGTTCGCTCTGGATCTGGGTGCACGTGGCTCCTGCACCATTGGTGGCAATATCGCCACCAATGCCGGTGGGGTGCGCGTGATCCGTTACGGCATGATGCGTGAGCAGGTGCTGGGGCTTGAGGTAGTACTCGCCGATGGCACCCAGGTCAGCTCGATGCATCACATGCTCAAGAACAATGCTGGTTACGACCTCAAACAACTGTTTATCGGCACCGAAGGCACCCTTGGCATCGTCACCCGGGCGGTACTAAAGCTGCACCCCCAGCAACTAGCCATTCAGACTGCCCTGCTGGCTTGTCCTACCTTCAGTAACCTGACTGCCCTGTTGCAATACGCCCGCCAGGCGTTGGGTGAGCAACTATCGGCCTTTGAAGTGATGTGGCATAACCACTATGCCCTACTGACGGAAGAAAGCGGTCGCCACACACCGCCTCTGGCAACCGATGCAGAATTTTACGTTTTAATCGAAACCCTGGGCAGCGATCAGCAGGACACAGCCCAGCGTTTTGAAAGAGTGATTGAAGGGGCGTTTGAAAATGGTCATATCAGCAATGCGGTCATCGCTAGCACCAGCCATCAACGCGAACGCCTATGGGCCATCCGTGAGGATATCGAAGGCCTTCTACACCACCTCAAACCGCATTTTACTTTTGATATCAGTTTGCCGATTCCCGCTATGGATCAGTACGCGCACGCCCTTGAAACCCAAATAACCGAGCGCTGGCCAAAAGGCAGAATCGTTGTCTTTGGCCATCTGGGCGATGGCAATCTGCACGTCTCGGTAACTACAGGTAATATCGCGGCAACGGCAGACGAAAAGCGTACTGTGGAGGCTCTAGTATATGAGCCTTTGACTGCCATGGGCGGCTCGGTGTCTGCAGAACACGGTATTGGGCTGGATAAGCGTGACTACTTACATCTTTCACGAACACCAGCGGAAATCCACCTGATGCGGACACTCAAGCAGGCGCTCGACCCGCTCAACCTGCTTAATCGCCATAAGGTACTACCCGACTCATGAGCTTTGTCAGGGTACAACGCTATATGGCCCAATGCCGCGACAGCGGGCAATTATCCGCCATCGCCCTAATTGGCACCATCGGGCTGTTCTGGGGCGGTAACTGGCCGGCCGTGCGGTTTATCCTAATGGATATTCCCCCTTTCACGCTCAGATCCATCGGCTTCACCACAGGGGCAATATTATTACTTGGCTGGGCATACTGGCGGCGCTTGCCAATCAGGGTGTCATCCAAAGAATGGCCGTGGCTAGCAATCACCGGTTTTTTTACCATTCTAGGCTTTAACCTCGCCACCGCGTTTGGCCAGCTTCGCATGCCCACCTCACAAGCCGCCATTATTGCGTTCAGCATGCCATGCTGGGCGCTGCTATTGGGCTGGTGGCTGCTCGACCAGCCCATCACTAAACGCCAGTGGCTGGGGCTTGCATGCGGGCAGGGCGGGCTTCTTATCCTGCTAGGGCCATCCGCCCTGCAAGGCGGCGTTCAGGGACTGATTGGCCCTCTGATCATGCTCGGTGCCGCGCTTTCATGGGCTCTGGGCACCGTTTTGATCAAGCGGCGCGGCGGCTGGGAAAGTCATGCGGTGGTGGTGACCGGCTGGCAATTCGTGCTGTGTGCTATCCCTATGATTATCTTGATGATCGCCCTGGAACCCATACCCAGCCCCACTAACTGGCAAACCTCGACCTGGCTGGCGCTTTGCTACCATCTGCTATTCTCGATTACTTTGGCACAGATGCTATGGTTCATGAACGTTAACCAACTTACCATTGCCCAGGCGACCATTTCGACTCTGATTATTCCTACGGTGGGGGTGTCCAGTGCCATCCTACTGCTTGGAGAGCCTCTCAGTCCCAAAGTATTTATTGCCCTACTGCTAACCCTGTCGGCGGTTGCCATCGTAATGTTCAAGCGCTCGGAAGCTACTAGTAGCACCCTCTAATCCCATCAGTCTGCCCATGCGATATACCCTTAAAAATAGTTGCTTTCAAAGGAGTAGAGAATGTCAAAGTTTCCCTATCACTTGCGCGGCGAAGGCCCTGCGAACCCATTCCCCGGTATCAAAGTATTGGAGCGTAAACTTGGCCGAGAGATTCCCCATCGGCTGGGTTCAAACGAAGGGTTAGATATGCCCCACCGCGCCCTACGGAAGCACTTTGGCGATTCGGTGGCACAACACGTTTATTGCTATGGCGATGCCGAAGCGCTGGGCGTTCGCCAGCGCATCAGCGCACAGCAGAACATTCCCCTGGAGCACCTGCTGGTGGATGCCGGTGCCGATAGCCTGATTGCGCTAGCGCTGCGCACTACCTGCACGGCGGGCGATGCGGTGGTGAGCACCGCAGGCACCTACCCTACCTTCGGTTACTTCGCCTTGGGCCAGGGCTGCCGGTTAGTTGAACCCAGCTACCACGAAGCCCCCGGCGTACTCGCCCCGGACTTAGAAGCGCTAGCAGCAGCGGCCCATCAAAAAGAGGCGCGGTTGGTATACTTAGCGAACCCAGATAACCCCAGCGGCCACCTGCATAGCGACAACGCGATTCTCAAACTGCGAGAAGCGCTGCCCGACGAGTGCTGGCTGCTGCTGGATGAAGCCTACGGGGATTTTCGTGATGACGCGGGAAGCGAGTTCCTTGGCCAGGCGCTGCCGGGCGTGATTCGCCTGCGTACGCTCTCCAAGGCCCACGGCCTGGCCGGGATGCGTATTGGCTACGCAATTGCCGAGCCTGACGTGCTGGCGATGATGATGAAAGTGCGTATTCACTACGCGGTGTCGTCGTTCACTCAGGCGGCGGCTGAAGTCGTGCTCGATCACCCCGACGAAGTACGCCAGCACATTGAAGCAGTGAAAGCCCGCCGCGAACAGCTGGCGCTGCACTTCACGGCGCTGGGTGCCGACGTGCTCCCCAGCGCGACGAACTTCGTCGGCATTCGGCTACCCAGCGCGGAGTTGGCGGCAGCGGTGCATCAGGAGCTGTTGGCCGAGGGCGTGCTGGTAGCCCGCCTCGCCCACCCGGAATTGGCCAACGTGATCCGAATTACAGCGGTCGAGGACGCGTTAGCGCCCGGCAGATTGGCCGCGCTGGAAAAAGCGCTTCAGCAGCACGGCTAGCACCGCCTGCCCCGGAGCAAAGCCGGGGCGACTTCAAAGCAATCAGCCCGTTATGCCGGGGTTAGCCAGTGCCGGTAGGCGTCTAGTTCGCCGCGCACGGCTTGGCGATAAAGATGCTGCAGCTGGGCCGTTACGCTATTCGCCGCCACCGGCTCGCTAAGGGGCGGCGCCCCGGCGCGAGTGCCGATTCTGCGCCCATCCAGCTCTCTTAGCGGCAGAATTTCGGCGGCGGTGCCGGTCAAAAATGCCTCATCGGCGGTGTAAAGCTCATCGCGGGTAATGCGCCGTTCTTTGACTTCGATGCCCAACACATCCCGGGCCAGTTGAATGACGCTATCTCGGGTGATGCCCTGCAGGCAGGAGGTCACTTCCGGGGTGTGTAGCACGCCATCGCGCAGTAAAAAGACGTTCGCCGCCGAGGCCTCGGCCACATAGCCTTCGGGGTCGAGCATGATAGTTTCATCAAAACCCGCTTTGACTGCCGTGTTGAGCGCCAGCATCGAATTCACGTAGTGGCCGCTGGTTTTAGCGCGGCACAGGCTGATGTTGACGTGGTGACGCGCCCAAGAGGACGTCAAGGCGCGCAGCCCGTGGGACGCTGCATGAGGGGAAAGGTAGGGCCCTAGATCCCAGGCGGCAATCATCACATGGGTGGTCAGCCCTTGGGCACGCAGCCCTAGGCCTTCCGCGCCGAGAAACACGGTGGGCTTTAAATAGGCGCTGCTTAACCCATTTTTAGTCAGGCTCTCACGCTGGGCATCGATCAGCTCGGCTTCGCTAAACGGCAGCGGGATATCCAGCGCGTGGGCGCTTTCCACTAGCCTTCGCGTGTGCTCCGCTACCCGAAACAGCTGCGGGCCTTGCGGCCCTGCGTAAGCGCGCACGCCTTCAAAACAGCCCATGCCATAGTGCAGCGTATGGGTGAACACATGCACTTTGGCGTCCCGCCAGGCCAGCCACTGGCCATCCTGCCAAATCCAGCCGTCACGATCATAAAGCGGTGTCATCGGGTCATTTGCTCCCACTGTTGTTGCCAGCCATCGATGAGCGCCTGCTGGTGCGGCTGTAGCGATTGGTAGCCCCAGGCGGCAATTTCGTCGTTTTGTGGATCGAATACGGCGGTCTTGCTGCCCGCAAGGGCTTGAATCACCGCATGACCGCAGAGCGGCACGTAGCCTTCGGAGTAGCCGCCTTCATGCACCACCACCAACTTGCCGCTGCAGCAGCGCTCTGCCACGGCCTTGACTTGAGCGGTCATAGTGGCGAAAGCCTGGCTATTGAGCAGCATCTTACCTAGCGGGTCTTTGGCGCAGGCATCATAGCCACAGGCCACCACGATTAGGTCAGGCTTGAATGCCTCCAACGCGGGCAGCACCAACGTTTCCATGGCATACGCGTAGGCCCTCAGGCCACAGCCAGGGGGCAGCGGCAGGTTAAGGTTAGCGCCTAGCCCGGCCCCTTCTCCCTGCTCGTCAAAACCACCGGTTTCCAGCGGGTAGTTGGCCGCTTGGTGCATGGAAACGGTGAAGACATCGGGGTCGTGATAAAACGCCGCCTGCTGGCCGTTGCCGTGGTGAACGTCCCAATCGAGTATCGCTACCCGTTTGGCTTGACCTAGGGCGCGGGCACGCATCACCGCGACGGGAATATTGCCCAGCAGGCAGAACCCTCGGCCTTGATCGGCTTCGGCATGGTGGCCCGGAGGGCGGCATAGCGCATAGGCATGGCTGACCTCACCCAGCGCCACGGCCTCAACGGCAGCAATGGCTAGCCCCGCTGAGTGGGTTGCCGCCGCCCAACTGCCCGGCATATAGGGCGCGCAGTCGCCGCCATTGCCCCCTCGTGCTTTATCCCCTGCTTGCAGTTCATCCAAATAACGCGGGGTATGAAAACGCCGCAGGTCTTCCATCGTGGCGGCAGGTGGCTTCACTACGTGAAGCTCATCAATCAGCCCGCTCACTTCCAGAATATTCTTCAGCCGCCGCTTGCTCTCTGGGCTTTCGGAGGCGGCCTGGGGCTGCAAGAACTCCCCCGGCGCGGAAAACACGCCAATGGCCCCCTGGTCGTGCCAAAAGCAGCGTTCGTGCCAGTAAAATCCGGTTTTACTCATGCGGTAAACCCCTGCATAAAGGCCGCTAGGTTGGCGCTTAAATGCTCGGTGGGGTAGCCGCCTTCCTGCACAATCACCATGGGTAGCGAGAGCGCTTTTAAACGTTTGCCCACCTCGATAAACGCCTCGGTTTCCACATGCAGGCCCGCTAGCGGGTCATCCTTATGGGCGTCTAACCCCAGCGCGACCACCACGGCATCCGGCTCATAGCGCTGCAGATGGTCGATCAGGATCGCCAGCGCATCCAAATAGACCTCGCCATCGCTGCCCACCGGCAGGGGGAGATTCACGTTGCAACCCACGCCCTCATCGCTGCCCTCTTCATCGGCACCGCCCCAGAAAAACGGATAAAAATCGCTGGGGTCGGCGTGTAGCGAACCGGTCCATACATCGTTTCTGGCGTAGAAAATATCCTGGGTGCCGTTACCGTGGTGCAGGTCTACATCGATAATCGCCACCTTGGCAAAGCGTTCGCGCAGCACGGTGGCGGCTAGCGCAGAGTTGTTCAGCAGGCAAAAGCCGCCTGCGCGCTCCGGCCCAGCATGGTGGCCTGGCGGGCGGCACAGCGCATAGGCCACCGCTTCCCCGTCTAACACCGCTTCTGCCGCCGCCTCTGCGGTGACGGCCGAGGCCAGCGCGCCTTGAAAACTAGTCGCGCTGAGCGGGCAGGCCATATCGTGCAGGTGCCAGCCCGCTTGCCCAATCGGGTGGCGGGGGTAGTGGTGGCCTCCGCCGCAGGGGTGAATGTTGGGTGCCACAAACTCGGCGGCATTGGGCAGCGCCTGCCAGCGGGCATAGATCGTTTCTAAGAACGTCAGGTAGCGCGGCGTATGAATTTGCTCTAGGCGCTTGCGCAGCTTGGGGGAGTCTGACTCAACTGGCGCAGTGAGCACTAAGCCAGCCTTTGCTAACCCCTGCGTCAGTAGCTCGGCACGCACCGGGCCTTCCGGCGATGCGACGGGCTGGCCACGTAGCAGGAAGGTAGGCGGCGCATGCATCGCTTGGTCAGGGTGATAAAAGCACTTCATGGGTCGCAGTCCTTAGCTAGTCACAGCAGTGACGGTATCCAGGTGGAGAGCACTGGGAAAGCCGCCAACAGCACAATCACCACCAAAAACGAGACGTAAAATGGCAGCGACGCCACAATGGCCCGTTCATAGGGCACCTCGGCTATTCGCGCGGCGGTCATTAGCGTCATCCCCACCGGCGGTGTGACGTTCGAGATATTGAGCACCACAATCATCAGAATAGCGAAGTGGAGCGGGTCAAAGCCAAGCTGAATCATGGCAGGCACCAGCACCGGCGCAATGACTACCAACGCGGGCAGCACATCCATGACGGTGCCAATCAACAACAGTAGCAGGCACACCAGCATCAACTGTATAAAGGCCACATCGCTAAAGGTGGTGATGATACTGGCTGCATCCCGCGCGATGCCTGAACGGGTCACAAACCAGCCTAGCACTGCCGAAGTGGCCAGCAGAAAAAACACCACGCCAGAAAAGCGCACGGTAGTGACTAACGCCTGCCATATTTTGCGCCAGGTTAAGTTTCGGTAGAACACCACGCCGATCACGATGGCGTACACCGCAGCAAACCCCGACGCTTCAGTGATGGTGGTTAAGCCAGAGAGAATGCCGCCTAGAATAATCATCGGCACCACAAGAGCGGGCAGCGCCAGTACAAATGACATCACCGCCATCTTAAACGGCGTGGGGGCCTGTTTTGGATAGTTACGCTTCCAGGCTAAAAAGAAGCTAACGCCTAGCAGCGCCACGGCCATTAGCAGACCTGGAATAATGCCACCGGCAAACAGATCGATCACCGAAATATCCCGCAGCAAGGTAGCGTACACCACCATCACAACGCTGGGGGGAATAATCGGCCCAATGATCGAAGAGCACGCGGTGACTGCGGCTGCATACTCGGCATCGTACCCCTGCTTTTTCATCTCGGGGATCATGATTTTGCCGATGGCCACCGTATCGGTCACCGCTGCCCCCGTCAGGCCCGCAAAAAACACCGACACCGAGATATTCACATGGGAGAGCGAGCCCCGCACCCGGCCAAACAGCGCATTGTTGAAGGCGATCAGCTTGTGGGTCAGCCCGCCCTGGTTCATTAGCTCTGCGGTAAAAATAAAGTAGGGCACGGCGATCAGCAGAAAGCCGGAGACGCCAGAGAACATACGGTCGGCGATGATGCCGAGCATGCGCTCGCCGCCAATCGCAAACCCACCCGCCAACCCAGACATAGCCATCACAACGGCTACCGGCGCGCCAATAAACAGCAGTACAACAAACGCAATAATCGCAGGCGTCATGAGCGGTGCTCCCCATCAACGGTATCGATAAGTTCGCCAATCACGTCCTGCTCATCCATAAAGTGTTCGAGCAGTGCAAACCCGTGCACCAAGTGCAGCAGCATAATGCCCCCACTCATCGGCACGACAACGGCGGTGACCTTGCTGGGAATACGGATTTGGTCGGAGACCATGTACACCTGGGTGGCGCTGCTAAAGTAGTCCCAGCCGTACCAGGTGAGCATGAGCGCAAACAGCCCAATCACCGCTAGGCAAAGCCCGGCGGCCACCTGCACCATCACTTTTGGCAAGCTGCGTACCAGTAGCGTCATGGCGACGTGCTCACCGTAGCGCAGCGAAATCGTCATCGAGAGAAAACCAATCCAAGGCAAAAACAGCCGCGCCAACGAGTAGGTCCAGCTCAGCGTGCTGCCCGTGATCAATTTGTATAAAAATGCGGTAAAGGAGATGCCTAGCATCGCCAGAATACAGCCCACACACACCACGATAGCGACCTGATTGACCAGGTCGCTTAAGCGGCGCAAAGGAGTTAAAACGCCCATGGTTATTCCTCACGCTGGGGCGCATGACCCCAGCGTTGATCACCGTTATTGTCCGTAAATCCGCAGGTCATCTTCGGCTAGCTGCTGGCCCACGCGTTCGACTTCATCTAGCAGGCCCTGCATGCGCGCCTCGTCCATCCCGAAGTCGTTGACGATCCACTCCTGCCAAGCGGGGCGGGCAATTTCAGCCATACGCTCACGTTCGGCATCGGGCATGAGATAACAGGATTCAAAGCGCTCGCAGGACTCGACCCAACTAGCGGTGGCTAACGCGCCCGACATGCCGTGGCTGAGCTGAATGGCCTCACGCGCCGAGCTAATCACCGCCTGCTGATGCGTTTCCGGCAGCGATTGGTACCAGGACTCGCTCACCACCCAAGGCGCGCTGTTGTACACATGCCCGGTGAGGGTGGTGTAGTCGGTCACTGCATCGAAATTGAAGGTGGTATTAAGGACCGGCGCGTTGAACTGACCATCGGCTAAGCCGGTTTCCAGCGCGGTGATCAGCTCGCCCCAGGGCAGCGGCGTCGCGGAGGCCCCTAACGAGCGCATGATGGCGACGTGGGCCGGGTTCTCTTCGGTGCGGATATTGAGCCCTTCTAGATCTTCCAGGGTTTCGATCAAACGGACGTTATTGGTAAAGGCTACGAAGCCGCCGCCGTCGTCGAAGGTGCCTAGATAGCGCATGCTCGCGGCATCCACGGAGCCCGACATAAAGTCGGCAAACCACTCACTATCAAAGAACGTCCACGCTTGCCGCCAGCTGGTAAATAGGAACGGTGCGGTCACCGCTTGGTAGTCGCCATAGAACGACGACATGGCCCCTGCGGACATGATGGTGGACTGCAACGTACGGCCGCCCTGCACTTCCGAGCCATTTTCTACTTCAGAGCCGAGCTGGCCGCCGCCGAAGATAGTGACTTCAAGATCGCCATCGGTGCGGGCTTCGACGAGATTTTTAAAATGCACCAGAGCCGGATAGATTTCGTTGTTGCTCATATCCTCCGGAAGCTGAGTGGCGATCACCATTTCGTATGACTGGGCCTGAGCCGTGGCACTGGCGATGGCCAGCGGGAGAGCTGCAAGGGCAGTGACGAGCAAAGAGCGATTAATGTTCATAACACACCTCGTTTTGGTTATTAATGGTCTTCGTTATGACTGGCGTTGCAGTGCTACGGGCGTGGTGGCCTTTATTGTTGTTGTACGGCCAGACCTGTAGCGTGATTTATCAGTGATGTTTAGGCAGTGATTCCCATAGTTCAATCGCGGCTGCGAGATCCTCCAGGGAGGCCCCTACCGATTTAAACAGCGTGATAGCGTCTTTATCCGAGCGCCCAGGTTTAGCACCGGTTAACACCTCAGCAAGCTCCGCTTGGATGTGCTCAAACTGGAACTCACCCTCATCAATCGCTTGCAGAATATCTCCTGCCTCACCTTTTGCACCGGCGTAGGTATCCACAAATACTTGTGAGCGACGCAAGCAAAGCGCATCGGTTTCTCGCATTTGCGGCCGAAACGCGCCAATTAAATCGACGTGAGTTCCGGGGGTTAGCCACTCCCCTTTGATGATGGGTTGGGTGGAGAGCGTCACGCAACTGACAATATCTGCCTCCGCCACGGCGGCGGGTAATGCTTCTACTACTTGGGTATCAAAACGGCTTGCGTACTCCTCAGCAATCTCCGTTGCCTTGCTGGGGTTACGTCCCCAGATCAGCACGCGCTTGATCGGCCGCACGCTGGCGTGGGCTTCGATCACCATAGGGGCCAGCTTGCCTGTGCCCACGACCAACAGCGTTTCGGCGTCTTCATTGGCTAACGCTTGGGCGGCCAGCGCAGAGGCAGCGGCGGTACGGCGGCGGGTTAATTCACTGCCATCGATACAGGCCAGCGGCTGGCCGTGCTTGCCTTCACTGAGCAGGTAAAGCCCGGAAATAGCGGGAATACCGTGCTCGGCGTTTTGCGGAAACACGTTGACCATTTTCACACCAATATAGCCAGCGGCTTCCCAGGCGGGCATCAGCAGCATGGTGGCTTCACCATCTGGCCGGTACATGGCGTGATGGTGGCGAGGAGGCGACTCTACCCCGTTCACAAAGGTGTGCCGTAAGCGGTCAATGACTCCCTGCCAAGTTAAGTATTGCGCGACTTCCGCTGCCGAGACGACCTGCATATCAAGCCTCCAGCAGCGCAGCGATGACCATGATTTCCACCTTCCACTCAGGCTTGGCCAGCTTGGCTTCCACGGCGGCGCGCACCGGCGGGCGGCCAGGCACTACCCAGGCATCCCAAGCTTGGTTCATTTGATCGAACTCCGCCATGCTGGTGACCCACACTTGAGCAGAAATTAGGTGCTCTTTGGATGTCCCCGCTTGCACCAGCAGTTGGTCGATACGTGCAAGCACTTGCTCGGTTTGCCCACGCATATCGGCGGTGGTATCCGTTGGCACTTGGCCTGCGAGGTATACCGTGCCGTTATGAATCGCCACTTGGCTCATGCGAGTATTGCTGTCTTGATAGGTCACGCCCATGGGGTCTCTCCAAGGAAGGTGGGGATCCTCTTGAGACTACGACGATGCAAAAGGGTGTGCTTGCCCGAAACTCTGGCAAATTTGCCCGCAAGTCAGGCAGGCAGCGTGTTCAGGCGTTATCTGTCAGAAGAGGGGGAAATCTCAAAGTAACGACGATAGGCGCGGGAGAAGCTGCCTTGGTCGCGAAAGCCCACCAGCATGGCAATGTGGCCAAGACTCAGCGCGCTATGGCGAACCATCGTGCGCGCATGATCTAACCGCCTGCGCTGTACATAGGCCAGCGGCGTCACCCCGGTTAATTCACGAAAGCAGCTATAAAAGTGCCCAGGGCTTAATGCACACAGGGCCGCTAGCTGCTCAACGCGCACTTCATCCGCCAAATGTTGGTCTAGCCAGGCATCCAACCGCTCTAGATCAAGCCGCTCACTGATACAGCGCACCCCGAGCTGGTCGGCCGTCTGTTTTGGCGCGTCTTGCAGGTACATATAGAGCGCCCGCAGTAGCAACACAGCGATCTCATTTTGCAGTGCTGGGCATTGGTCAAGCTGATGCGCAAGCGCATGGGTGAGCTGATTTAAAGCAGGTGGAACGGTAAAGAAACGCGGCTTATCGAATAAGCGCTCAATCTCACTACCCTTTTCCAAGGTGGCTAAGTGCTGCACAGGGATATCCAGCACCAGCGTTCGATTGCTGCCATCGCCTTGATACTCGTGATGGCGCGACGAAGGGATCAAACAGCCACGGCGAGCGGTGACCCGCCCCCCTTGGCCTTCCATGGCAAGCTCGGTAACGCCACACGTCGCCAGGATTAGCTGGTGGAAATCGTGGGAGTGCGCCACCTGCTCTGGGGCCAAATTGCGGCTATGCAGCTCAAACTGGGCCATAAACTTACCACTGGGTTGGTTCTCAACAAGAGCCTTTACTATACGGCGATGCCCTATTGAAAAGCGAGGGTGCGTTAACGTTTCATTAACGCACCCCGCAACAGCCAGTAACCGCTTAGGCGTCAGGCAGTGCGGCAATCACCATAATTTCCACTTTCCACTCAGGCTTGGCCAGCTTGGCTTCCAGAGCGGCGCGCACTGGCGGGCGACCCGGCACCACCCAGGCTTCCCACACTTCGTTCATTTCCGCGAACTCGGCCATGTCGGTCACCCACACCTGAGCAGAAATCAGGTGCTCTTTAGAGGTACCTGCCTGCGCCAGCAGCTCATCAATACGCGCCAACACCTGCTCGGTTTGGCCACGCATACCCACCGTGGCATCGGCTGGCACTTGGCCCGCAAGGTAAACCGTTCCGTTATGAACAGCCACTTGGCTCATACGTGCATTGCTTTCGTGATAGGTCACGCCCATGGGGTTGTCTCCGTTAAAGTTACGTTTTATATGACATTGATGGCACGGCACCATTTTTACCACGAGATATGTTTAACGGATATCTCTAAACAACAGGCATAAAAAAAGGGCCTAAGTGCCTATTCAAAATTAATCGCGCACTCAGTGCCATAGCCATCGAGTAGCCGGTGCACCTCATCACAGAGGTTATCAAACGAAAGATACGCACTCAGCGGCAGCCATGCATACTTCATCTGCCGCCACAGAATCTCAATCAGATTCAGCTCCGGCGAGTAAGCCGATAAGTAGACCAGATGAACACGATGCGACATCCACTCGAGTATTTTCCGCCTGAAGGCCTTGGAGCGATGCATGCTGGCATTGTCGAGCACCACCACGGCGAAGGTGTCGGGGTCTTTCTGGGCTACAAAATGGTCAAACGCGTCGATGACCGTATCGGTGGTCACGGACTCGGTGGCGGTGTGATAGATCAGCTTCCCTGCTCGGCTGAGAAATCCCAGTACGTTCAGCCTTCGGCTATGTGAGTAGGCGGGCACTTCGCAGGGTTTACCAATGGGGCTCCACGCGTATGGCACCGACGATGATTGTGAAAAGCCTGATTCATCAAAGTAATAGAGCTCATGTTCACCCTGGTCTTCCCGCTGGTGAAGCGCCTTGAGGAGGCCCTGAGTGTTGCGAAAATCAGTTTCGTCACGGCGTGCCTTCAATGAATGCTGAATACGCTTGAAGCTGAGCCTATTTTTTTTTTAAGCGCCCTGCGGAGCGTCACCATGCTGACCTTTTTCCCCGTCTCCTCCTGAAAGCGGGCGTGCAAGGAGCGGAGCTGATGGGGCTGTTCTGCGACCAGCTCCTGCAGTCGCTGATGGTCATTGTCATCCAAGGCAGGCGTTCGACCACTGCGCGGCTTATCGATTAGACCATCAAGGCCCGACGTTTCCCATTGCTTGAGCCATCGTGATACGGCATCGCGACGAACCTGCAGTATCTCGCTGATTTGATTGATGGTATGGCCTTGATTGCTTAACAGGATGGCATGAGCACGACGACGTAAGGCGCGCTTCTCACCATCTTGATAAGCAGAGGTCAGCGTCTGCTGTTCAGAGTCAGAAAGTGGAGCAATAAAGCGCCTTCTTGCCATGGTTCCATCCGTGCCCGAGATCCTTGCATCGATAATACACGAAAATATTAGATTAAGCACTTACATTACTCACATGGTTTTCACCCTGTGAGCAGCCAAATGGCAACCAGTTGGCAACCAAATTGCCACCGCTGCAGCAAGACGAGGGTCACTACATAGCAAGCCGCATAAAGCGGCTCAGACAGTGAATCAGGGTGTAACCTGACAAGCGCACCTCGCGCAGTAGTGGAAAAACAGACTTTAGCGCTCAGCCCTACCTTACGTCAGCAGACGTTGAGCCAATTCGTTCACTGTTTGTAAAGCTTCATCCCAGGACGCGGGCTCATCGTGATAAACCAGCGGGCCGATAAAACGCTCGTAGCGATCCTGATGGATGGGGTTGGTCTGTAAGCACCCTAGGCCATAGAGCAGCTCATCTGCTGGGCTAGTGACAAATTGTGTATGCTGGTTGCCGAACTGAGACACGTCCGTCTGTATTACTGCCTGTACCAGCGGGCGTAATGCAGCCATGTCATATCCGCCAGCTGTCGCCATGTGAAGATCGTAGACGTGCCTCACCAGCGTTTCGTCGTCTTTTCGGGAAGGATCACGATTCACGTGGGCTGTGCGACGTAGCAATGCCACCAGCTTCTCGCTAATTGTGGCGGGTAGGCTAACCACCGTAAAAGAAGCTACCTCTGGGGGTAGTTTAAGAACATCGGCGTACAAGGAACTGACAGAACAAGCCACGGCGGGCTCATAAAGTTCTGATGCTGCAACGTCTAGCTTCAAGTCAGGTCGAAGCGCAGAGATGCTGCCCTGGGTACGGGGATAGCGAACGGTAAACTCCGCATACCGGTACTCGTTACGCTTGACGATTCCAGCATTGGGATCAAGCCCTAGGATCGGAGAGCGGCTGATAACTGTTTCTATTTCGGACAGCATCGCTTTTCGTTCTGCCTTTAGAGCCGTTCTAGACATGCCCGTTGCTACCCCATCGCGAGCAACAAGCTTGATATCAATATCTTCGGACATACGGAAAAGCTTGTGGTGGGCTTTGGCTAGGCTGGTACCCCCTGCGAATACCAGCTCAAACGCCTCCGAGCGCAGCGTTGAAAGTAGACTCAATAACTGAACGGCATAGACATCTTTTTCGACAATAGCGGGGCTGTCGATTCCCAGCGCATCCGCCACATCGGGAAACATTCCAGAATCAATGTTCATACAGAAACTTGCTCGATACCTAAGCGATATTTACCGTAGGCAATCTGGCGATGAAACGGGCCCTTGACTCTGACCACCACTCGCGCTGGAATTTGTGTGCGCCCCGCCTGATAAGCTTTTTCTGCACTGGCTGGCTCCCACTGTACTCCTAAGCGGTTTAATGCCTCTTTGGCTGCTTGGTCAAAGCCACCGGGCGCTGCAAGCATTGGTTTGCCTGTAATACGGTTTGGGCGCGCTTTGGCGTATAGGCCTTTACCAATACGCACTAATCGTCCCTGCACCTCCAATTGCCGAAGCACCCGGCCTACTTGGTCATAACCACCCAGTGCAGCGAAATCATCACGTAGAAAAACCATCCGCCGACTTTTGCGAATTTTGTCACGAATGCGTGACCCAAGCGTTTGAGCGGTCATGCAACGCCTCCATAGCTGGACAATGACGATAGTTATTTTATGCCTTCAGACTGAGAAATTCAAAAACACGACACTAGAATTAAACAAAAAAATAAATTTATTCAATAAAATCAATTATTTTTATGCAGTTTAAAAAACAAAAACCGCCGCAAATTCGGCACAAAACAGCCTCTATTCTGAGCCGCGCAAAAACAAGGTAAGCGCTCCACCAACCTTGCAATTACCCACAAGTCGATGATGCATCTGGATTGGCAGCTTGGAATCCAGCAACAAGATCTGCTAAGCGAATGAAGCCTCGCCATAGAACGGTGGTTCCTGGGAGAGGATCACTTGAGCGATCCAGATAACCACCCAGGCGAGCGACAGCGGTCATATAAAAAGCTATATCGCGTCGTGTGCCTTGTCTGTTTGATGGCATTGATCGGTCGAGAAGCGTTCTTTCAATATCAGTAAAAACAGCTGCAGGAGAGGTCGTTGAAGATTGGCGCTGCAGTATAGTCAACCATGATATTCGCCAGGACACGACACAGCAGAGCGCAATGCAGTTGGCAAGTCGATCTGCTGTAGCGAGACGTATATCCTCAATGCGGCAACCCGTTTTCAGCGTCTTGAAGAATGTCTCGATATTCCAACGCCGTGAATACCAAACAAGCTTTTGCACTGCGTCGGCGTGAGTAGCAACGGGAAGGTTAGTGACCAACTTCCAGATGATAGGGGAACGCCCTTCGGGTGGGTTTTTCTCTTCCGCAAAAATAATACCAAGCTTCTGTTTTGGGTACTTTTTCTGTTTCCCAATCGGTGGACAAACTGTCATCGTTGCATACTTGACCGATAGGGTCGCCTCCTGTTGATTGCCTCGCTTGTCACGAAAGTGAATATCGTGTGTTCCACTGACCTGAGTCTTGGCCATCACTTGAGAAATCGTAGTGTCTCCCTCCCCGGCGAGACGATCAACGCAACTGCGGATCAAAAAGTGAGTGCCAAGATCTTGAGCCAGACAAAAGAGTTCAAAAATGTCACTCTCGCGATCACCGATATGCACGCACCGTTCAGGCGAACCTGCAAGCTCAGTAGAACGCTGCAGGTTGTCAAGCCAACGCATGCTTTCTTTCTGCTCGATGGGTACGCGGGTCGGATTAACCTTGCGCTTGAGAGCTTCTGTGCCTTTGAATTTGTTCCGCGTCCAGAATTTGGCAGCTGTTAGACCCAAGGGCAACCCTTCCGTTGTGATAGCCAGACTAGCGTGCATTAACAGCCCGCAGACGGTATGTTTAAGGTGCCGTCCCTCCTTCATCTTGCGCCCGGTTGATTCATTAATGAAACCAATCTTCTCAGGTGACGAACGCTTGAAAGAAAACTCGGTTGTATCCTGCAGGATCAATATAGGGCCATCGGTGGCTTGGATGCGCAAAGCTGAGGCGGCAAAATGTCCCTCCAAAATCTTGTCCTCGCTGACATTCTCATTCGCGAAGAAGCGATAGGCGGCCTTGGTATTGGCCCAGTCCTGAAAGGCGGTGGGTAGTGATTTGTCTGGCCGATCACCGAGTGCTTCCAGCATGACAGCCAACCTTTGATTCAGTCGCGCGTCCCCCAAGTCGCAGCCAGTCATTTCCTCGTTCACCCAGTGTTGTCCCATATTGATACCTCTTATCATATCGAACGAACTGAGAAGCCAAAAAAACACATCGGGCTTTACTTTATCAACAGTATGCTTATGTAGCTGATGATTTGTGGGTAATTGCAAGTCCACCAACCCCACCTGTTGCGGCCTGAGCTAGACCGGTAGAGTGTCTTTCCAGCACCAGGGCAGCAGCGTGCCGAGGTCGTCATCCTCGCCGAGAGTTGGCAGGGTCTCGAACACGAACTGCAGGTACTCGTAGGGTGAGAGGCCGTTGGCCTTGGCCGTCTCGATCAGGCTGTAGATTGCCGCGCTGGCCTGGGCACCGCTCGGTGTGTGGCTGAACAGCCAGTTCTTGCGGCCGACGACGAAGGGGCGAATGGCGTTCTCGGCCGGGTTGTTGTCCAGCGGGATCAACCCGTCATCGAGCACAAGCAGGAGAGAGTATGACGCGGGTTAGGGATCTGCTGGGGCACTCTAGCTTGCTAGTAACGAGTCGATACAGCCACATTTTCGACGCAGGGCTGGATGATGTAGGAAAACGATTGCCACAACTCAGCGCGGCGTTCTGCGACCAAACTACGACCAGACACTGAACTAAAGCCGACAAGAGCCAAATTTCAGGCAGCGAGTAGGGTGAGGCGTCTCCGCCTCATCCCTCTCACAGAACCGTACATACGGACCACGTATACGGCTCATGCCATTAACTTACCCCGAATTCGGGGACAGTGATGCCGGTTCTGACCCTGGTCAGATCCAATAACC
>NZ_JBSXNN010000018.1:0-43182 GCF_056857635.1 Vreelandella sp. L-15
GTTAACTTCCTATGGCTTCCTTCAGACCCCACCGTTGGCCAGTGACGCCCTTGCCAGTCGGATTGTCTTCCCCTCAGTCGGGGTGACGCCATCTTCTTTCAGATGGCCGGGTTTGCCGGCTTCGCCGGGCAAACAAAAAAAAGGGGCCTAAGCCCCTGATTCTAAAAATGGTGCCGGTGGCCAGACTCGAACTGGCACACCCGTAAAGGCGGCGGATTTTGAATCCGCTGCGTCTACCAATTCCGCCACACCGGCAATGGAGGCGAATTATACGCAGATCGCCCGTCAAGTCAATCACATCGCTGACTTTATCGACCTAAAGCGCTATCCTAGGCGGCTTGTTTGACCACAGAAAAGAGCTTATTCACATGCAGCGTGCGGACTTCCATTTCGAGCTACCCGATGAGCTAATTGCCCGCTATCCGTCCGAGCAGCGCAGTGATTGCCGCTTACTGTGTGTGGATGGTCAAAGCGGCGCGCTGGCTCATCGCCGCTTTCCTGACCTGCTGGACCTACTTGAGCCGGGCGACCTGCTGGTGTTTAACGATACCCGCGTGATTCCCGCCCGCCTGCATGGCCATAAGGCCAGCGGCGGCAAGGTAGAAATGCTGCTGGAGCGCCCGCTGGATAGCCACCGGGGGTTGGCGCATATCCGCTCAAGCAAGTCGCCCAAGCCGGGCACTGAGCTGATTTTCGAAGGCGACATCCACGCCGTGGTCGAAGGCCGCCGCGACGCCCTATTCGAGCTGCGCTTTTTAGGCGACACGCCAATGATCGCACTGCTGGAAAAGCACGGCCATATGCCGCTGCCGCCCTACATCACTCGGGAAGACGAGCTGAGCGACCGCGAACGCTATCAGACCGTGTATGCGCGCCGCGACGGTGCCGTGGCCGCTCCTACGGCGGGGCTGCACTTCGACCAGCCGCTGCTGGACGCCCTGGCCGAAAAAGGCATCAACAGTGCTTTCGTGACGCTGCACGTTGGTGCGGGCACCTTCCAGCCGGTGCGGGTGGACAACATCCTCGAACACCACATGCACAGCGAGTGGATCGAGGTGACCGACGCGACCTGCCAACAGATTCGCGAGACGCAAGCCGCCGGTAAACGCGTGATCGCCGTGGGAACGACGAGCGTTCGCTGCCTGGAGAGCGCTTGCATGAAAAGTAGCGATGGCCAGATAGCGCCGTTCAGTGGCGATACCGACATCTTCATCTACCCCGGCTATGAATGGCGCTGTGTGGATGCGCTAATCACTAACTTCCACCTGCCCGAATCCACCCTATTGATGCTGGTATCGGCGTTCGCGGGGTATGAGCACATCATGCAGGCCTACCGTACGGCAGTAGAAGAGCGCTACGCCTTCTTTAGCTATGGCGACGCCATGCTGCTGACCCGCTAACCGCCGCGCTTACCGATTGATTAACGAGTTATTGTGATGCGAAACGAATGCTTTATGCGCTTCGAGCGCCTAGCCGAAGACGGCCGCGCGCGCCGTGGCCGCCTGCACTTTCCCCGAGGCACGGTGGAAACCCCCGCGTTCATGCCGGTCGGCACCTACGGTACGGTCAAGGGCATGACGCCCGAGTCGGTCAAAGAGATCGGCGCGGAAATCATCCTGGGCAATACGTTCCACCTCTGGCTGCGCCCCGGCACGGATGTCATTGAAGCCCACGGCGACCTGCACGACTTCGCCCAGTGGGATAAACCGATCCTGACCGACTCCGGCGGCTTCCAGGTGTTCTCGCTGGGTGAAATGCGCAAAATCACCGAGCAGGGCGTGCATTTCCGCTCGCCGGTGGATGGCAGCAAAGTGTTCATGGGGCCGGAAGAGTCCATGGCGGTTCAGCGCTCGCTGGGCTCTGACGTGGTGATGATCTTTGACGAGTGCACGCCCTACCCGGCCACGTTCGAAGAAGCCGAAAAATCCATGGAGCTGTCGCTACGCTGGGCCAAGCGCTCTCGCGATGCCCATGGCGATTCGCCTTCCGCACTGTTCGGCATTATCCAGGGCGGCATGCACCCTGAGCTGCGTGAGCGCTCGCTCAAGGGGCTACTTGAGATTGGTTTCGACGGTCTCGCCATCGGTGGCCTCTCGGTGGGCGAACCCAAAGAGGAGATGATCAAAGTCCTCGATTACCTGCCCACCTGGATGCCGGACGACACCCCGCGCTACCTGATGGGTGTGGGCAAGCCGGAAGACCTCGTTGAGGGCGTACGCCGCGGTGTGGATATGTTTGACTGCGTGATGCCCACGCGCAACGCTCGCAACGGCCACCTGTTCACGTCAGATGGCACTGTTAAAATCCGTAACGCCAAGCACCGTTTTGACACACGCCCGCTGGATGAAGAGTGTGATTGCCATACCTGCCAGAATTTCTCTCGTGGCTATCTGCACCACCTTGATCGCTGCAATGAAATGCTGGGTTCCATGCTCAATACCATCCATAACTTACGCTACTACCAGCGTGTGATGGCTGATTTGCGCGCGGCAATCGAAGCGGGTACATTGACGACCTTTGTGGAAAGCTTCTACGCAAGGCGCGGCCTCCCGGTGCCTCCCCTTGCAGAATCTGACACCTAAACAATAAAAGCCACTGGCTGAGGCGAGTGGCTTAATCCGTTCACCCATTGAGTGTTCTAACCCAGGAGTTCCCTGCAATGCTGGATTTCTTCATCTCACCAGCCCATGCCCAAGAAGCCGCTGCTGGCGGTGGCATCGCGCAAATTGTCATGCTGGTCGGCTTCGTACTGATTTTCTACTTCCTGCTGTGGCGCCCGCAAGCCAAGCGCGCCAAGCAGCACAAACAGCTGGTCTCCGGCCTCGCCAAGGGCGATGAAGTCGTGATCGGCGGCGGTTTGGTTGGCCGCGTGACCAAAGTCAGCGACGAGTTCCTGACCCTGGAAGTCTCTGAAGGTACCGAAGTCAACGTGCAGAAAAACGCCGTGGCTGCCGTACTGCCTAAAGGCACCATTAAGTCCATCTAACGCTTGCACTCCCCCCCTGCCGACCCAGTGCCAGCCACCCCGGCAGGGGTGACATGGTAGCGTCGATGGTGAACGTTGCTGTGCGCAGCCTGTCTGTGCACAGCGATTCCGTTTGTAATTGAAGGCAGGGCTTGCATGCTCAACCGTTACCCTCTGTGGAAGTATCTGCTGATACTGGTCGTCCTGGTGGTTGGCCTTATCTACTCGCTTCCCAATCTATTCCCCGCAGATCCCGCCATTCAGGTGAGCGACGCCCAAGGCAACGCCCTGGATGAACGGCAAATTACCCGCGTTGAAGAAGCGCTCAGCGAGCGCGATATCGCCGTCAAAGCCGTTGAAGAGAACAATGGTCAATGGCTGATTCGTCTGCAAAGCGACGATGACCAGCTCGACGCGCGGGATATTGCCGCCGAAGTGCTTGGCCCCAATGCGACCGTGGCGCTCAACCTTGCCGATGCGACACCTGGCTGGCTGCAAGCTTTTTCTGCTTCCCCGATGACGCTGGGCCTTGATTTACGCGGTGGCGTTCACTTCCTACTGGAAGTGGATATGGACGCCGCGCTGACCCAGCGCCTTGAGGTGAACGCCAGCGCCATCCGCGAACTGCTGCGCAGCGAGCGTATTCGCTACCGAAACACCACCATCGACGAACGCTCGCTATCGATCGACTTCGCCAGCGCCGAAGACCGCGACGCCGCCCGTCGTTTGATCAGCCGCGACTTCCCCAACTTCGAGTACACCAGCGAAGGGGATGGCCGTACCTCTAGGCTAGTGATGACGCTAAGCGACATGGCGGTAAACGAGATTCAGGACTACGCCATCAACCAGAACTTGACCACGCTGCGTAACCGCGTGAACGAGCTGGGCGTCGCCGAGCCCATGGTACAGCGCCAAGGCCCGAGCCAAATCGTGGTCGAGCTACCCGGCGTGCAGGACACCGTGGCCGCCAAGCGGATCGTCGGTGCGACGGCCAACCTCGAATTTCGTCTCGAGGCGCGCCACGATACACCGGATGCCGAAACCGAACGCTTCGAGTTTCGTAACGACCCGGCCCGCTCAGCGGAGCTGATGCGCGATGTGATCATTACTGGTGACAGCGTTTCCAGCGCCAGCAACAGCTTCGACGAAAACGGTCGCCCTCAGGTCAACATCAACCTGGACGGCACCGGCGGTACGCTGATGAACCGCGCCACGCGCACCAACATTGGCCGCAACATGGCGGTGCTGTTCATCGAGCATAAAAGCGAAGACCGCATCGAAGTCGACCCGGAAACCGGCGAAGAGACCATCGTTCGTGAGCCCTACACCGAGCGTGGCCTGATCAGCTTGGCGACCATTCAAAGTGCACTGGGCAACAGCTTCCGCATCACCGGCCTCGACTCCCCCACCGAAGCCGCCGAACTCGCTCTGCTGCTGCGTTCCGGCTCGCTCGCCGCGCCGATTTACTTCGTGCAAGAGCGCACCATCGGCCCCAGCCTGGGCGCAGAAAACATCGAACGCGGCTTGCTATCGGTGCAGATCGGCCTGCTGCTAGTCGTGCTGTTTATGCTGGTGCGCTACAAGGTATTCGGCGTTTTTGCCAACATCGCCCTGGCGCTCAACCTCACGCTGCTAGTCGCCGTGATGTCGATGCTGGGCGCTACGCTCACGCTACCCGGTATTGCCGGTATCGTGTTGACGCTGGGCATGGCGGTGGACGCCAACGTGCTTATCTTTGAGCGGATACGCGAAGAACTGCGCAACGGCATGTCGATTCAGCAAGCTATTTACGCGGGTTATGAACGGGCGTTCACCTCGATTGTGGATGCCAACATCACCACGCTGCTGGTGGCGGTGATTCTGTTCTCGATTGGCACCGGCCCGGTAAAAGGCTTTGCCGTTACGCTCTCTATCGGCATTTTGACGTCGATGTTCACTGCGCTGCTGGTGACGCGCGCCATGGTCAACCTGACCTATGGTGGCAAGCCCGTCAAAAAGCTGCGGATCTAATCTCGATGGGATCTCAACACGCGCTCAGCACAGAATTTAAGAGGTGGTAATGAAACCCCTATCACAACTGCGCATCGACTTTATGGGACGGCGCAACCTTGCGTTTATCGTCTCGGCCGTGATGCTGATTGTCTCTATTGGCGCCATTTTGTTTCAGCAGCTCAACCTGGGCCTGGACTTTACCGGCGGCACCCTGGTGGAAGTGCGCTACGGCGTGGCACCTTCACTGGATGCCATTCGCCAACTGCTGGAAGACAGCGGTTTCCAAGATGTCTCGGTACAAACCTTTGGCGCTTCAACAGAAGTATTGATTCGCCTGCAGCAAGCGTTTGATGGCGACGTGGGTAACGAGGTTGTCAATCTGCTGCGTGCCAATGGCGATAGTGTCAACTTAGTGCGCGCCGAGTTCGTGGGCGCCCAGGTCGGCGACCAGCTGCGTGACCAGAGCGGCTTAGGCCTGCTCGTCGCGCTGGGCGTGGTGATGCTTTACGTAGCTTTCCGCTTCCAGTACAAGTTCGCCCTTGGTGCCCTGCTTGCCCTGCTGCACGACGTGATCATCGTGGTAGGCGTGTTCGCGCTGTTCCAGCTCGACTTCGACCTAACGGTGCTGGCAGCCATTCTGGCGGTCATCGGCTACTCGCTGAACGACACCATCGTCGTGTATGACCGCATCCGCGAGACGATCCGCACCTCGCGTATCGACGATATGCCGCAGATTTTCAACGAGGCGATTAACGCTACGTTGTCGCGCACATTAGCCACCTCAGGCACAACCGTGCTGGTACTGCTAGCGCTGCTGCTGCTCGGTGGCGATATGATCGAGAACTTCGCGATTGCCCTGCTGGTGGGTATCGTGGTGGGTACGTTCTCATCTATCTATATCTCCGGCGCCCTGTTGATTCCGCTGAAACTCTCTCGGGAAGACCTGATTCCCACCAAGAAAGAAGTGGATGAAGAGGAAGAAGAGCTGCCCTAAACGCGTTATAGCAGCCAACGAAAAGGCCCTGCCGAAATCAACCGGCAGGGCCTTTTCATATCTTCACACCTAACGCGCTCTTCTTAAAAGTGCGGCGCCAGCTGCTTAATCAGCGCTTTGTAGAGGCGCGGGCCAGCGGCCATTAGCTGGCTTTCAGCATTCACGGTCGGCTTCCCGTCCGGAGTGCCCATCAGCGCGCCCGCTTCTTTTAGCAGCAGCGTACCTACCTGCATATCCTGCTCTTCTAGGCCCAGCACAAAGACGCTGTCTACACGTCCTGCGGCCAGCTCGCACATATCCAGCAGGCCGCTGCCGGTCGCTACCAGGGTTTCTACCTGCGGCGCAAGCTGCTGGGTAATGGTTAAGTAAGCAGGCAGATGACTCGGGCGCAGCCAGGTTTCTGGCAGGCTCATCGCCATGCGTGTGGCAGGAATAGCGGTTGGTTTGCTAACCCGCATGCGCTTGTCGTTGTGCTGAGCGCCGCGGCCGCGACTGGCGATATATTCGTCATCACCAAAGGGAGAGATCACCACCGCGTGTTCGGGGCGACCTTTAACGAGACACACCACTGAGAGTGCAAAGCCCTTACCTGCTACCGCCAAGTTGGAGTAGCCGTGCAGCGGTTCAATTTTCCATACGGTATTTTCACCTTCGCCTTCACCCGCTTTATAGGGCGTATAGCGGCCAGAGAAGCCGTGCAGAGGGTAGCCACGCTGCAGTTGTTGAATGATGGTCGCCTCGGCTTTACGCGCCGTGTCTTCCAGCAAGCGGTCGAGGTTAAATTCCTCATGGGCGTTTTCGATACGTTCGCGAACGCGTAAAAAGTGTTCAACAGCGCCACGCGCGGCGCGCAGCGTAAATTGGACCATCGGATTCATGATCGGGCCTTGTCACAGTGATGTTAAAGAACGGTTCAGGCGCAATACGCCTTTTGGCGGGCAATTCTAACAGAGGCCCCTCGGGCATGCCATCGACTCATGCTAAACTGCGCGTTTTACGCACATGAACCGGGCCTACTATGCTTGAGCGCATCCGAATTGTTTTAATTGGCACCAGCCACCCTGGCAACATTGGCGGCGTGGCACGCGCCATGCACAACATGGGCTTAGCTGATTTAGCCCTGGTCGCTCCTCGCTGCGATGTGATCACCCAAGACAGTATTTCTCGCGCCTCAGGTGCCGACCATCTACTTCACCAAGCTACAGTGCATGCCACACTTGAAGAAGCCGTGGCCGATTGCACGCTAGCTGTTGGCGCCAGCGCCCGCTCGCGCACGCTGCCCTGGCCGATGATCTCGCCTCGGGAACTTGCCGAGCGCCTACCCGGCGAATGCCAGCCAGAAAATGCCCGTGTGGCGCTGGTGTTTGGCCGTGAAGACAGCGGCTTAACCAACGCCGAGCTGCAGCGCTGCCATGCCCATGTGCATATTCCGACCAACGCCGATTTTAGCTCGCTCAACCTTGCCGCGGCGGTTCAAGTGGTGGCCTACGAGTGTCGCATGGCGTGGCTAAGCCAGGCAGATGCCCCAACTGCTGCCGATGATAATGACGAGCTAGCAACCCACGAAGAGCTTGAGCGCTACTTCGAGCACTTAGAGCGCACGCTAATCGCCATCGAGTTTCACGACCCTGCCCTGCCGCGCCAGCTCATGGCACGCCTGCGACGCCTCTATTTACGGGCACGGCCTGAAAAGATGGAGATGAACATTCTGCGCGGCATCCTCTCGGCGACTGAAAAATCCGCTAAAAAGAGTGGAACCGGTAGTGTGAACCAAGAGAACGCCGACACATCCGCGTAGCACATAACGGCGTACTAATCACAAGAGGCGCCAGCAAAGCGGCAATGGCCTAAACTTGAAGTTACAACAACGCGCCCCAACATCGTCTTTTCGACTGCCGCTTTGCACTCACCATATTCCAATACTGTATTACTGCTGCCTCCCTTAACGCCCAAGGATCACCCATGTTTCAACGCCTGCGTGAAGACATCAATAGCGTATTTGACCGCGACCCGGCGGCACGTAACTTTCTTGAGGTGCTGACCAACTATCCCGGCCTGCACGCCCTGTTGCTGCACCGCTGCGGCCACTGGCTGTGGAAAAAGAACTTTAAGTGGCTAGCACGAACGCTATCGACCTTCTCCCGCTGGCTCACTGGCATTGAAATCCACCCAGGCGCAACCATTGGGCGGCGCTTTTTTATCGACCATGGCATGGGCGTGGTGATTGGTGAAACCGCACAGGTGGGCGATAACGTCACGCTCTACCAAGGCGTGACGCTAGGCGGCACCAGTTGGAACAAAGGCAAACGTCACCCTACGCTGGAAGATGGTGTGATTGTTGGTGCCGGCGCCAAGATACTGGGGCCGTTTACCGTGGGCGCAGGTGCCAAAATTGGCTCTAACGCGGTAGTTACAAAAGAGGTGCCAGCGGGAGCAACGGTGGTCGGCATCCCCGGCAAAATCGTCAAACGCGCCGCCCCGGATATGGAAGAGGCGCTGGATATCGACCCGGCCCGCCGGGAAGCCATCTGCCAGAAGTTTGGTTTCGATGCCTATGGCGTCAGCCAAGACATGCCCGACCCGGTGGCGCGTTCGATGCAGGCCATGCTCGATCACATGCACGCCGTGGACGAGCGTATCGAGCGCATGTGCTCAACGCTTCGCAAGCTCGACGCCAACTACCGCGATGGCCAGTTACCGGCTCTGCGAGATGAGGACTTTGCCGATATTCTGGATGAAAACGATACCGGCTGCCCTGGCCTTGGTCATACTGCCCAGGAACGCAGCAGCCCATCACCGGAAAGCAGCACCACGCGCAATAGTTGACCAAAGCACTCAGGATTTCCATAATGGCGCAACATTTGCTGCCAGCGCGCTGAAAGCTCAGCGACGAGGGGTACCTGCTATGCGCTTGACGACAAAAGGCCGTTACGCCGTTACGGCCATGCTGGATTTGGCGCTTAACGCCCCCAGCGGCCCTACCAGCCTGGGAGATATCTCCCTGCGACAGGAGATCTCGCTCTCTTACCTGGAGCAACTCTTCGCAAGGCTGCGCCGGGCGGGGCTAGTTAGCAGCGTGCGCGGGCCGGGTGGCGGTTACCTACTGGCCAAAGCACCCGAGGAGATCAGCGTCTCTCTGGTGATTGATGCAGTCAACGAAACCGTCGACGCGACCCGCTGCCAGGGGCTATCCGACTGCCAGCAGGGCGATACCTGTTTAACGCACCATTTATGGTGCGAGCTATCCGGGCAAATTCGCAGTTTTCTCGACGATATTACGCTGGCGCAGTTGATACAGCGCCCTGATGTGATCCGCATCGCTACCCGGCAAAAACAGCGGGTCGATGCTGGCATCCTCGCGTCTTCCCCCTGAAGGTATTTACTGCACGCTGGAATCTATGACGATGACCTCCACTCCCTCTCTGCCCATTTATCTCGATTATGCCGCCACGACGCCGGTCGATGGTCGTGTGGCTGAGGTGATGCAGCGCTACCTCACGGTAGACCAGCTGTTCGCCAACCCCGCTT
This sequence comes from Vreelandella sp. L-15, assembly GCF_056857635.1. Lineage (NCBI taxonomy): Bacteria > Pseudomonadati > Pseudomonadota > Gammaproteobacteria > Oceanospirillales > Halomonadaceae > Vreelandella > Vreelandella sp. L-15. The sequence continues at coordinate 9,480 of NZ_JBSXNN010000018.1, forward strand.
CCCGCAGCCATATGCTGGGCTGGCAGGCCGAGCAGGTGGTGGAACAGGCGCGCCGCCAAGTGGCCGATATGATCGGCGCTGACCCGCGTGAAATCGTCTGGACCAGTGGCGCCACCGAAGCCAATAACCTAGCGCTGATTGGCTTTATGCGTGCTAACCGCGAACGTGGCATGCACCTTGTCACCTCCAGCATTGAGCATAAAGCGGTGGTAGACACCGCCAAGGCACTGGAGAGCGAAGGCTTCGAGATCACCTGGCTAACCCCAGGGCGCGATGGACGCATCACCCCTGAGCAACTGCGTGCCGCCATGCGCGACGACACGGCACTGGTATCGCTAATGGCGGTGAATAATGAGCTAGGCAGCATTCATGATATTGCCGCCCTAGCGGAAGTCACCCATGAGTTCGGGGCGGCGTTCCACACCGATGCCGCCCAGGCGGTGGGGCGTATTCCGCTCGACGTGGTCGCTCAGCATATTGATTTGATGTCGCTATCAGGCCACAAAGCCTACGGGCCTAAAGGGGTCGGCGCTCTGTATGTGAAACGCCACCCGGATATTCGCGTCGAGGCACTCATTCATGGTGGCGGCCACGAGCGCGGCATGCGCTCCGGCACGCTGCCTACTCATCAGATTGCCGGGATGGGTGAAGCGTTTAACGTCATGCAACAGCAGCAGGACGCGGATCAGGCCCATATTTCGGCGCTACGCGAACGCTTTCTAAGCGGCTTATCAAACCTGGAAGGCATCATCCCCAACTCCCCACTGGAGAACGCCGTTCCCAACATCTTGAACTTGGCGTTTGAAGGCGTGGATGGCGAGGCACTGCTGATGGCGCTTCGGGATGTGGCCGTGTCTACCGGCTCTGCCTGCAACTCGGCAAGCGTTGACCCGTCTTATGTACTACTGGGCATTGGTACGCCCCGTCGGCTCGCGCTCTCATCGCTGCGTATTAGCTTTGGGCGCTTTACCCAAGAGGCCGATATCGACCACGCATTAACCCTACTGCGCCACGCGGTGAGCGGCTTACGTGCGACCGCACGTTAGGCGGCTGACGCTCTCCTGACGCACTGCTAACGACTTCTTAAAGGAGAACGCTCCATGGCAACACTAAACATTACGCCCGCTGCAGCTGAACAAATTCAGCGTGTGCTCGACGAGCGCGGCCAGGGGCTAGGCCTGCGGGTATCCGTTAAACCCAGCGGCTGTTCTGGCTACAGCTATGTGCTTGATTTTGCCGATGAAGCACGGGATGACGATGTGCGTTTCGAAGATCACGGCGCAAGCGTCTACGTGGCTCCTGATGCCGTCGAGATGCTAGACGGCAGCGAAGTGGATTACGTCAACGAAGGCTTGAATCGCTTTTTCCGCTTCAACAACCCCAATGTAAAAGATCAGTGCGGCTGCGGTGAAAGCTTCACAGTCTAAGCTATCCGCCGTGGCTGTTGCGTATATCACCGGTATTCATCCCCACCGGGAGGCGCTATAATCGCGGCCACTCGGCAGCCGACGCAACATACGGCCCTAGCCGACCACTTTTTTCCTGCGCCGCCCCGGCTTTCCGGGGCGGCAATTTCTGCTTTATCCCTTTTAAGGAGATTTCTGCATGGCGACTGAACGTACTCTTTCCATCATCAAGCCCGATGCCGTTGCTAAAAATGCCATTGGCGAGATCATTGCACGCTTTGAAAAAGCGGGCCTGAAGGTCGTTGCCGCTAAAATGATGCACCTCTCCGAAGAGAAGGCTGGTGGCTTCTACGCCGAGCACAAAGAGCGTCCCTTCTTCAAAGACCTAGTTGGCTTCATGACCTCTGGCCCGGTAGTGGTACAAGTGCTGGAAGGCGAAGGCGCCATCGCTAAAAACCGTGAGCTGATGGGTGCTACCAACCCGAAAGAAGCCGCTCCGGGCACCATTCGCGCTGACTTTGCGGAAACAATCGACGCCAACGCTGTCCATGGCTCTGATTCTCCGGAAAGCGCTGAGCGCGAAATTAGCTACTTCTTCGGTAACGACGAAATCTGCCCGCGCTAAACCAAGCGCCGCCGTTTCAACCTTCGTTGCCGGCCATTTTCGCGGGGGCTTTGCCCCCGCCTCTTTCTGAACGCTGACCGCCATGACCACCACCGTAGCTCAACATACGCCTGCCCCCAACACGACTCCTGACAGCGCGACTGCTCAACAAGCGGCACCGGCACGCCAGAACCTGCTGGGGCTTTCCCGCGAGCAGATGGAAGCTTTCTTTTTATCAATTGGCGAAAAGAAATTCCGCGCCACTCAGGTAATGAAGTGGATTCACCAGGAAGGCATCGACGACTTCACGGCGATGACCAACCTGTCGAAACCGCTGCGCGACAAGCTCTCCCAAGTCGCTGAAATTCGCGGCCCGGGCGTTGTCTACGAAGGCACTTCCAGCGACGGCACCCGTAAATGGGTGTTAGAGGTTGAGGATGGCAGCTACGTAGAAACGGTGCTGATTCCCGCTGAAAACGGTAAGCGGCGCACGCTGTGTGTCTCTTCCCAAGTGGGTTGTTCGCTGGACTGTAGCTTCTGCTCTACCGGTAAACAGGGCTTCCAGCGTAACTTAACCGCCGCCGAGATTATCGGCCAGGTGTGGGTTGCCCAACGCAGTGTTGGCCCGCGCCGTGATACCGCCAATCGCCCGGTGACCAACGTGGTCATGATGGGTATGGGCGAACCGCTGCTCAATTTCGATAACGTCGTGCCCGCCATGAAGCTGATGCTCGACGATAACGGTTACGGGCTCTCCAAGCGCCGCGTCACGCTCTCCACATCGGGTGTTGTACCGATGATTGACAAGCTGGGCGATGAGATAGATGTGAGCCTTGCTATCTCGCTGCACGCCTCCACCGATGAGCTGCGCAACGAGCTAGTACCGATCAACCGTAAGTACAATATTCGTGCGCTGCTGGATGCCTGCCACCGTTATCTGGCCAAGTGCCCAGATAACCGTCAGGTCACGATTGAGTACACGCTGATCAAAGACGTCAACGATCAGCAAGAGCACGCCGAACAACTGGCCGCTTTGCTCAAAGAGCTGCCGTGTAAAATCAACCTGATTCCGTTTAACCCTTTCCCGAACTCAGGTTACGAGAAGCCATCGCGTAACCAAGTGATGCGCTTCCAACAGTGGCTGTACGACTTAGAGTACAACGCTACCGTGCGCATGACCCGTGGCGACGATATTGATGCCGCCTGTGGTCAGCTAGTGGGCCGCGTAAAAGACCGTACCAAACGTAGCGCACGCTATATTCAGTCCGTTCAGCTTGACGCTGACTAATCGCTGCTGTCTTGACATCCACCTGACACAGCGCTTTGATGGACACGCTTTTGCCGGGTGCTTACAAAGCATCCACCTTGCAGCACTGGCTCAATAGTTTCGACTTAAGAGGGCGTAGATGATCGGTCACCGCAGGCGCATTACCCTTTTTAGGATGCCCATGCTGTCCGTGCTTGCTGGCAGCCTGCTGCTGGCGGGCTGCGCCACCTCTGGCCAAGGGATCAGTGACGACGCCAACCCCGGCGCGGCAGAAGCCTACACCCAGCTTGGCGTCGCCTACCTAGAGCGTGATAACCTGCCCCGCGCGTTGAATGCCCTTGATCGTGCTCTTGAACTGGACCCGCGCCACCCTGAGGCACTTCAGGCGCTCGCGCTGGTCTATCAACAGCAGGGAGAGAGCGATCTTGCCAACCGCTACTTCCAGCAGGCGTTGAATGCAGCGCCCTCGTTTACTCGCGCGCGTAACAACTACGCCGCGTTTTTGTATCAGCAGGCGCAGTTTTCACAGGCCTGCGAACAGTTAGAAATAGCATCTCAGGATGCCCAGTACGCCAATCGTGCCCAGCTATTTACCAACCTGGGGCAGTGCTATTTGGCAATAGATGAATTTGATAAAGCGCGCGAACGTTTGCAACGCGCGCAAAGTATCGACCCGCGCAACCCACGCGGGTATTTAATGTTAGCCGAACTGGAAGTTTCACAGGGCAATTATGATCAGGCCTGGGCACCGCTGCAGAACTATCTGCAGCTAGCCGGCCCAGACCCAGCGGCACTGGAACTGGCGATCGATGTCGCCCTCGCCCGCGGTGACGACGCCGCGGCTGCCGACTACCAGCGCTTGCTAAACAACTGATTGCCGCCCTGATCACCACATTATTGAAGGATGCTCAGCTATGAGCGACACACAGTTACAAGATAGTGTTACTACGGCCCACAGCACAGCAACCCCCGGTGAGTTGCTTTCTCGTCAACGCGAATCGCTGGGCGTCCCGCTGACGGATGCCGCCCGAGCACTGAACCTGCGCCCTGCTGTGGTGGATGGCCTAGAGCGCGATAATTACGAAGAGATTCCCGTCGCTGCGTATCGTCGCGGCTACTTGCGCGCCTATGCCAAATATTTAGGCATGGACGAACGTGTGGTGCTTGAAGCTTACCAGGTTCGCCACGGCACCCGTGATGCCGAACGCAAGGTGGCCCCGGTTACCGTGACTAAGCCGCCATCCAAAGTAGGCGCATGGCTCTTTAAGTTAGTCACTCTGCTGGTGATTGCCGGGCTGATTGCCGTGACGGTTGCTTGGTGGCAAAGCAGAGGTGGCAGCGAGCCGCCGAGCATCGGCGCCTCACCCGCTATGGAAGAGAACGAAGCGTTCATCAGCGAACCCGAGCCAGCTCCAGAGCCTACTCCGGTGGTCACACCTGATGAGCCCGCCGCAACGGAGGAGTTGACTAACGATGTGGTCAGCGGCGAGCCCGCCGACAGCGATATTCGCGATAGCAGTGCGCCCGCTGCTGACAACGATGAGCCAACCGCTGCCGCTAGCGACGAACCTGCGGCCCCGGCGGTTGACGCCGACGCAGCGACCGATGTAGCTGAGGCGCCTGCTGAAGAGGTGGCCAATGCCGCCCCCGCTGCTAACCCCAACTTGCTGGAGCTGACGTTTAACGAGCAGTCCTGGACAGAGATTTTCGATGCCAACAACCAGCGTGTGTTTGTCGGTCTACAAACCCCCGGCACTACCGCGAGCGTTGAGGGCGAACCGCCTTTTCGTTTAACCGTCGGCAACGCCACCGGTGTAGAACTGCGCTACCAAGGTGAGCTCGTCAACCTTGCCGAGCGCGCCGGTACCAATAACGTTGCCCGCTTTACCCTGGGAGAGTGACTCGTCTTATGCACGCCCCTTCTCCGATTAAACGCCGTCTGTCACGCCAAATTCATGTTGGCAATGTGGCCGTGGGCGGCGATGCGCCGATTTCCGTACAGAGCATGACCAACACCAATACCCTGGATGTGGACGCCACCGTCGGCCAGATCCAGCAGTTGGAAAAAGCCGGAGCAGATATCGTACGCGTCTCTGTGCCGGATATGGACGCCGCTGAAGCCTTCGGCAAAATCAAGCAGCGCGTAGCCATCCCCCTCGTTGCCGACATTCATTTCGATTACAAAATCGCCCTGCGCGTCGCTGAGCTAGGCGTTGACTGTCTGCGCATCAATCCCGGCAATATTGGCCGGGAAGATCGCGTACGCGCTGTGGTAAGCGCCGCCCGCGACCACGGTATTCCAATCCGTATCGGGGTGAACGCCGGGTCGCTGGAAAAAGATCTGCAAAAGAAGTACGGCGAGCCTACGCCCGCCGCGCTGGTTGAGTCTGCCATGCGCCATATTGACCACCTGGACCGCCTCGATTTCCAGGAGTTTAAAGTCAGCGTGAAAGCGTCTGATGTGTTTATGGCGGTGGCCGCTTATCGCGACCTTGCCACCCGCATCGAGCAGCCGCTGCACCTGGGTATCACCGAAGCAGGCGGCCTGCGTTCGGGCACAGTGAAGTCCTCCATTGGCCTAGGCATGCTGTTGATGGACGGTATCGGCGACACCATCCGCGTCTCGCTGGCTGCCGACCCGGTGGAAGAGATCAAGGTCGGGTTCGACATGCTCAAGAGCCTGAAGCTGCGCGCCAAGGGCATTAACTTCATCGCCTGCCCCAGCTGCTCGCGACAGAACTTTGACGTCATCAGCACCATGAACCAGCTTGAAGAGCGCCTGGAAGATGTGATGACGCCGCTGGATGTCTCGGTGATTGGCTGTGTGGTCAACGGCCCCGGCGAAGCTAAAGAGACCGATATCGGCCTAACCGGCGGCTCACCCGCCAACTTGGTCTACATCGATGGCAAACCGGCGAGTAAGCTGCGCAACGATCATCTGGTAGATGACCTGGAAAAGCTGATCCGCGACAAGGTACGCCAGAAAGAGCAGCAGCAAGAGAACATGATTGCACGCAGCGTTTGACACCTGCGTTGCCTGCAACAGGCGGCACGCCTTGCGCCTCGCGCTGCCGCCCAGACAAGGAGTTTTCATTGAGCAAGTCCGCCGCTAAAAAGATTCAAGCCATCCGTGGTATGAACGACCTATTGCCCAGCGACAGCCCTCGCTGGCAATTTTTTGAGGGCAAAGTACGCCAATTGATGCACCGCTACGGCTTCGATGAAATTCGTACGCCAATCGTGGAGCAAACCGCGCTGTTTGCCCGCTCGATTGGCGAAGTCACCGATATCGTCGAGAAAGAGATGTACACCTTCGACGACCGCAACGGTGACAGCCTGACGCTGCGCCCTGAAGGCACCGCCAGCTGCGTGCGGGCGGCAATGGAACACGGCTTGCTGCATAACCAAACCCAGCGGCTTTGGTACCAAGGGCCGATGTTCCGCCACGAACGGCCTCAGAAAGGGCGTTACCGTCAGTTTCACCAAGTGGGCGTGGAAACCTACGGCTTTGATGGCCCGGACATTGATGCCGAAGTCATACTGCTCTCGGCACGGCTATGGCAAGAGCTTGGCTTGATGGAGCACGTCACCCTGGAGCTGAACTCCCTGGGTTCCGCTGAAGCACGGGCGGCCTACCGAGACAAACTGGTGGCCTACTTTGAGCAGCACCAAGACGTTCTCGATGAAGACTCCAAACGACGCTTAACCAGCAATCCGCTGCGCATTCTGGACTCCAAAAACCCGGATATGGCCGAGATGCTCAACGCGGCCCCGCAGTTGATGGATCATCTGGACGATGAGTCCCGCGCGCATTTCGAGCAGCTCAAAGCGATGCTGGATGCCGCCGGTATTCCGTACGTAGTCAACCCGCGCTTGGTGCGCGGCCTGGACTACTACTGCCGCACGGTGTTCGAGTGGACCACCACTGCGCTGGGCAGCCAGGGCACCGTCTGTGCCGGTGGCCGCTACGATGGTCTGGTCGAGCAGCTTGGTGGCAAACCCACGCCTGCGGTGGGCTTCGCCATGGGGATCGAGCGCCTGGTACTACTGCTGGAAACGCTCAACTTGGTACCTGATGAGGCCCTAGGCGGCTGCGACGCTTATCTAGTGCCGATGGATGACAGCGCCACCGTGGCAGCTCTCACCCTGGCAGAACAGCTGCGCAGCGCACTGCCCGACCTGCGCCTGCAGCTGCACTGCGGCGGCGGCAGCTTCAAGAGTCGCATGAAAAAGGCCGACAAGAGCGCCGCGCCGGTGGCAATTCTGCTGGGTGAGGATGAGCTCGCCAACCAAACCGCCACACTGAAGTTTCTGCGCGATGACCGCGAGCAGCAGCAGGTGGCCCAGGCAGCGTTGGCCGAGACGCTTCGCGAGTTACTGCCTAACCTACCGTCTCATTAACGTAACTGCCCCCAGCGATGCCTGGGGCGGATGAACACTCGTTAGCCGCAAAAGCGGCTGACCCATGAAACAGGAGGCCGCCCGTGGCGGAGCTGAGAAGCGAAGAAGAGCAGCTAGAAGTCGTCAAACGCTGGTGGAAAGAGAACGGGACCTCGCTCATTGCCGGTGCCGTTCTCGCTGCGGCGGGCGTCTTTGGTTGGAACGCATGGCAGAACTACCAAGAGGGTAAGTCAGAGGCAGCTTCTGCCCGATACCAGCAGCTCATCAACATGACCGCTGGCACCACCTTGGAAGGGGATCAGTTAAGCGCGGCACAAACGCTGATTGATGAGCTCACCGACGACTACGGCAACACCCTGTATGCCGAACTGGCACAGCTGCTGGAGGCCCGCCTGGCCGTGCAGGAAGGCGATCTGGCCGCGGCCAAGCAGGCACTGCAGGACGTGGCCAGCAACTCCTCACGCCGCTATGTGCAAAGCCTGGCATGGCTGCGCTTGGCACGCATTGAAGTGGCTGAAGGTAACCCGGAAGCCGCGCTAGCGCTTCTTGATCAGCCTATTTCCGATGCGCTGGCCGCTCAACAAGCCAACGTGCGAGGCGATGCTTTCCTGGCTCAGAACCAGCCAGAGCAGGCTCGCGATGCATGGCAAACCGCGCAGTCTATCGCCCAAACGCAGAACCAGCCGCTTTATGGCGTGCAGCTCAAGCTCGACGATCTCGGCGCCGAGGAGGCGACACAGTGATAACGACTAGCCTGTCAAAACCGCTTTTTTCTAAACATCTGATGCGCACCACGCTCGGCGCCATGGCGCTGGCGCTATTGGCTGGCTGTGCCAGCAAAGGTGAGCCAGCGTTCACGCCCAAAGAGCTGCGCAGCTTTGATGAAACCTCTTCGCTGGACAGCGTTTGGGGTCGCCGCGTTGGCGATGGCTTTGGCCCCGCTCGCTACCCCATCGCCCCATCCCGTGAAGGCGATACGGTCTTTGCAGCAGACACCAACGGTCTAGTGGCCGCGTTCAATGCCAACAGCGGCGAGCGTGAGTGGGAAGTCGAGCTGGATACCCCTATTTCTAGTGCGCTGAACGCGATTGCAGGCCAGGTGTACTTGGGCACCCGCAACGGTGAAGTGATTGCCCTCGACCAGCGCGACGGTAGCGTTGCCTGGCGTTCGCGGGTCACCAGCGAAGTACTGGCAGCTCCGCAAGCCAACCAGCAGCTACTGCTGGTTCAGAGCGTGGACGGCCAAATTACCGCTCTGGATCGCGCTAGCGGCGAAGAGCGCTGGGTGTATACCAGCTCGCAGCCTGCCTTGACGCTGCGTGGTACCGGAACGCCAATGGTCATCGACCCGGTCACCTTCGTGGGCTTGGCCAACGGACGCCTGGCGACGCTGGACAACCGCAGCGGCCAGCCCCTTTGGGAAATGCAGATTGCCACACCACGTGGCCGTAGCGACGTTGAGCGCCTAGTGGACCTGTCTGGCCAGCCAGTACTTAGCCCCGATGGCCTCCTGTTCGTGACTAGCTACAACGGCCGTGTGGTTGCGCTGGAAGCGACCCGTGGCGGTGTGCTGTGGGAAACCAACCTCTCCAGCCGCCACACGCCGATTCTGGTGGGCGACTTCTTATTTGTGGTCAGCGACGACAGCCACATCGTTGCCTTGGACGCCAACAGCGGCCAAGAGATCTGGCGTAACGATGACCTGGAAGATCGCTGGCTCACCGCCCCCGCCTTTGCCGATGGCCGCATCGTCGTGGGTGATTTTGAGGGTTATGTCCACCTCATCGACGCCCGCGAAGGCAACCTGGTCGGCCGCACCCGTATCGATGATTCGGGTATTAGCGTGCGCCCGGTGACTGAAGGCAGCACCATTCATGTCCAGGCCAACAATGGTCGCCTGGAAACCCTGGAAGTAACTCCATGACACCCGTCATTGCATTAGTCGGTCGCCCCAATGTGGGCAAATCGACGCTGTTTAACCGTCTGACCCGCTCGCGCGATGCGCTGGTGGCAGACTTTCCTGGCCTGACCCGTGACCGTAAATACGGTAACGGCATGCTGGGTGGAAAGGCGTACACCGTCATCGATACCGGCGGTATCAGCGGTGACGAAGAAGGCATCGATGCCGCGATGGCCGAGCAGTCCCTCGCGGCCATCGACGAAGCCGATATCGTGCTGTTCCTGGTCGATGCCCGCGCCGGGTTGAACGTCGCCGACGAAGCGATTGCCAACCACCTGCGCGTCAACCAGAAAAAGACCTGGCTGGTGGTCAACAAGACCGACGGCCTGGAAGAGCACTCGGCCATGGCCGATTTCTGGAAACTGGGCCTGGGTGACCCGTGGCCGATTGCCGCCGCTCATGGCCGCAACGTATCGCTGCTGATTGATACGGTGCTTGAACCCTTCCCCGAACGGGATGCCAGCATTCCTGCCGATACAGGCAGCAAAGGCATTCGCATTGGCGTGATTGGCCGCCCGAACGTGGGTAAATCTACGCTGGTCAACCGCCTGCTCGGTGAAGAGCGCGTGGTAGTATTCGATGAAGCGGGCACCACCCGCGACGCTATCGAAATCCCTTTCGAGCGCAACGGCAAGCCGTACGTGCTGATCGACACCGCCGGCATTCGGCGGCGTAAGAACGTGCGTGAAATCGCCGAAAAGTTCTCGATCATCAAAACGCTGGATGCGATCAAAGAGAGCCACGTGGCCGTCATGGTATTGGACGCCCGCAGCGGCTTGGTTGAGCAGGACCTGCACCTGCTGGACTACGTGCTCACCACAGGGCGTGCGTTGGTACTGGCGGTCAACAAGTGGGACGGGCTGGAGAGCGAAGCCAAAGAGAAGATGCGCGCCGACATCAAGCGCCGTCTGGGCTTTGCCGACTACGCCGAGCTGCACTTTATTTCCGCGCTGCATGGCACCGCAGTGGGCGACTTGTACCCCTCCATTGAGCGGGCGTTTAACGCCGCCAACGCGCACTGGTCGACCAACCGTCTCACCACGCTGCTGCAGGATGCGGTAAGCCAGCATCCGCCCCCCATGGTCAACGGCCGCCGCATCAAGCTGCGTATGGCTCACCAGGGTGGCAGCAACCCGCCGATTATTGTGGTGCATGGCAACCAGACAGCATCGCTGCCTGAGGCTTATCGTCGCTACCTGACCAATACCTTCCGTAAAGTGTTGAAGGTGCGCGGCACGCCGATGCGCTTTGAGTTCCGGTCGGGCAACAACCCGTTCGATAACATGGCGGGCGCCAGCGATAAAGAGAAAGCCAAAAAGCGCGAGCTTAACCGTACCAAAGAGGCGCGCAAAAGCCGCCGTTAAGCGCGGCACTTTGCTTCCCCGCCCGTTGTATACGCAGCGGGCGTTTTTGTTGGCACTACCACCGAATCTACTTGACAGAGCCCCCCTCCCGCCCTCAAATAGCGACGCTTTTCGTCACCTGCTCGACCGATCCTTTCTTATCAACACTTGCCCTTCTTAGGAGGGACGTACATGCACTACGCTTTTCGTCGCGGACGCGGCTTGGTTTTACTGCTGCTGGCGAGCCTGCTAACCGGCTGCTTGGCGTTGCCTCAAACAGGGTTGTTTGCGTTTCGTCTGGCGGTCACATCGCTGGGGATTGAGGACGTACGCATTGGCCCTTACAGCGTCAATGCTGGATTGGACACCAGCGATCTATCGAGCTTGCTGGCCTCTAGCCTGGGTGCTGGCAGCTTGCCGGTGCAAGCCACCCTGGCGATGGGGCTTGGCCTGCCCGCTGGCATGCCTCCGGTGGAGATGTCGGGCTTTCGCTGGACGCTGGACATGCCTGGCGTAGACCCAGTGCAAGGCAATTATGGGCAGAACGTTACCCTCACGTCTGGGGAAGACGCCAATCTCCGCCTGCCGGTGGCCTTTGATGTTCTAGCTGCAGACCACCAGCAAATGACGCCAATGCTAGAGCTGGCCAGCCAACTCGCCAGCCAAGGGGAGCTGCCTGCAGGCAGTGAACTGGCCATTACCCCAGGGGATTTGCGCGGCCTGGGCATGACACTGCCCGCTGGCCTGCTCACCCCGACCATTCGCTTGAACGTGGGCGCCGACGGGCAGCTCATCCCCCAACGCTAAGTCTTGCCAAGCGCGCTACTCACCGCGCTCATGAAGGCGTTTGCGGCCTACGTAGTGGGCCGCAAACTGCCACGCTGTCCGGCCGCTGCGCCCACCGCGTAGCGTGGCAAAACGTACCGCCTCCGCACGGGCGGCCTCATCCCACTCTTGCTGTCCACCAATACGACTCACCCAGTGTTCGCACACTTCAAGATAGGTGGCTTGGCTAAACGGATGAAAGCCTAACCACAGGCCGAAACGGTCTGACAGCGAGATTTTCTCTTCCACCGCATCGCCGTGATGCAACTCCTCCCCCACCAACCGTGAACCGCTATTGTCATCCATCGACTCCGGCAGCAGGTGACGACGGTTCGAGGTCGCATAGAGCAGTACGTTATCTGGTGGCCCGGTCAGCGCGCCGTCTAGCACGCTCTTGAGCGCCTTATACGCGTCATCGTTACCCTCGAAGGAGAGATCGTCACAGTACACTACGAAGCGATGCGGCTGATCCCGCAGTTGTTCCACTAGCAGCGGCAGACTCGATAGATCATGTCGGTCAACCTGGATCAGCCGTAACCCCTCTGTGGCCAGCGAGTTGAGCAGCGCACGTATCACAGACGATTTCCCGCTACCTCGTGAGCCCCAGAGCAGCGCATGGTTAGCTGGCAGCCCCTGCAAAAATGCCCGGGTGTTATCGACCAACGCCAGCTTTTGGCGCTCAATGCCTAGCAGGTCGTCCAGCGTCATGGTGTCTCTCGGGGGTACCGGCACCAACCGCCCGCCCAGTGGGTGGCGCTGCCAGATGGCCGCTACATGGGTGTCCCACTCAACCGGCGTGGGCGCTGGCGGCAGCCAGTGGTCGACATGATCGAGTAACCGCGCTAGGCGCTGGCTTAATTCAGTATCCATCGTCATCCTCAGAGAGCGTTATGATAAGGGTTGGTTTACCACTAACAGTGGTTATTAACCAGCGCGAAAAACCGCTTACTTTTAGTGAGCGGATGGATAGCGCGGCATCCGCAGGATGCCCTTGCTGACGTTTTGTACAGTGCTATACTACGCACGTCGACACGACCTACCGAGGGGCACTCGGAAAGTGACGTCTGTGGAGACAATGTGAGACCTGGGGGATATGAGTTGGTTCGCCACCGTAAAAATCCCCACCGTGGGACTTTTACGGCGATAACCAAGCCATTCCCTCGGGCAATCGTCTTGGAAACAGAAACCAGGAAGGTAACAACCTGGGAATCCTCTTCCTTTCCGTCGCCAGACGGCAGCGCAAGTTGAGGGAGGGGAGGATGTCAACTTGTGTGCAAGGATCCCCACTCGTCTATAAGGAAACTATCTATGCGTTGGCTTCGCCCATTAGCGGTTACGGCGCTCTGCGCCTCAATCGCCGCCTGTACGACCTCCCCCACCGGTCGCTCGCAGCTATTGCTGCTCTCTGATAGCGAGCTGAACGAGATGGGCCGTCAGGCGTTTACCCAATATCAGCAGGAACTGCCCACAGCGGGTCAGGCAAGCCAGCGCTATGTGCAGTGTATTGCGGATGCCATTGTGGCAGAACTGCCTGCCGAGCAGCAGCAGTTAGACTGGCAAATCCGGGTGTTTGAATCCGAGCAGCCCAACGCCTTTGCACTTCCTGGCGGCTACATGGGTGTGAACACGGGCATGCTGGATATTGCCACAACCCAGGACCAATTAGCCTCTGTGATTGGTCATGAGATTGGTCACGTGCTGGCCAACCACGCAAATGAGCGCGCCTCAACCGAGAGCGCCACGTCATTAGGCCTATCGGTACTCTCCAGCACCTCCGGTATGCAGTCCGCCGGTGGCCAGCAGCTGATGGGGGTACTCGGTATGGGCGCTCAGTACGGCATCGTACTACCATTCTCCCGCGCCCATGAGAGCGAGGCCGATGTGATTGGCCTAGACCTCATGGCCCAAGCAGGCTTCAACCCACGTGAAAGCGTCACTCTGTGGGAGAATATGCAGGCAGCCTCTGGCGGCGGCGCGCCTCCCGCGTGGATGTCGACGCACCCCAGCCAAGGCCAGCGGATTCAAGGCCTGCAAGCGAATATGGATCAAGCCGTGGCCCTCTATGAGCAAGCCCGCAGCAATGGTCGTACGCCAAACTGCCCGCGCCCATAGCAGCACTTAGAGGTTTCAGATGATTCGATTGGGTTTACTGCTGTTAGTCCTGCCGATTTTAGTACTGCTGGGCGTCTATTTTTGGGAGCTGGGGGACGTTCGCGCCTGCCAGCTTGAGGGCGGCTACTGGAACTATCTGGAAGGAGCTTGCTACGATACGCCACAACCTTTTGTGTCGTGGCTCGAGCGTTCACCGCTGCTGGTGAATGGCGGCATGCTGTTATCCGTGGTGGGGCTGGTGATGTGTATGGTGGGGTTTTATGTCAAACGCCAATCAATATAACAAATACTGATGAGCACCCCGCCTTACTGTTATCTAGCAGTAAGGCGGGGTGTCTAGCTTATTCAGGCATTTTCTTTATCATTAGGGTGCGGGCGATCTGCAGCAATTGCTGGTCTTGCCAACGGTCTGTGATCAACTGCACCCCTACCGGCAGCCCGTTCGCCCCCTGACTTAAAGGCAGGTTAAGGCAGGGGACGCCGAGCAGCGTCCAGGCACGGCAATAAAGCGGATCACCTGTGGCGTCGAGTCCTTCCGGAGCCACACCGGTGGCGCTTGCGGCAAGAAGGACATCAACCTGTTCATCGAAAAGCGTCGACAGCACTTGCTGCATGGCATTAGTGGCAAGCCGAGCCTCAAGATAGCGAGCATAGCTAATCGCTTTACCCTCCTGAATCAGTTCAACCAGCTTAGGACCCATTTGCTCGTCGAAGCGTGAATACTCGCTGGCCAGCGACTGGGCTGCTTCATAGGCCATTACCACCTTTTGGTGTTCGACTAGCGCTTCAAAACGTTCATCAAACGCTAATGGCACCAGCTCAGCGCCCGCTTGCAAAAGCCGCTCTTGAGCGTGGGCAAGTGCCTGCTCAACATCGGTATCCAACGCTGTTTCACCTGGCAAACTACGCACTCCCACTCGCACGCCAGTAAGATCTTTCAATGGCGTGATTGGCGGCGCCTGCGTCAGTGCCGAGAAGGTGGCGCAAATATCCTCAATATGCCGCGCGAACCAGCCCAGGGTATCCAGCGACGCTGCAAATGACTTCACGCCAGCGGTGCTTAGCGTATCAAACGTCGGTTTGAAGCCGAACACCCCACAGTAGCTTGCCGGGCGGATCATGCTACCTGCCGTTTGAGTTCCGAAAGCAAGCGGCACCATGCCAGCAGCCACTGCAGCCGCAGAGCCGCTGGATGAACCACCCGGGGTACGCGAAGGGTCATGAGGATTGCGGGTTTTGCCAGGGGTGAAGTAGGCAAATTCAGTGGATACCGTCTTTCCCATAATCAACGCGCCATGCTCTTTTAGCAGTGTAACTAGAGCAGCATCGACCACCGACCCTGAGGAGTAAAGGTAACCACCGGTACCCCAGCGGGTTGGCAGGTCGACGGTATCGATAATATCTTTAATTCCGACCGGCACTCCGTAGAGAGGGCTTCCGGCAAGGCGAGCCTCCGGCAATTTAGGTTCTGGGGCCAAGGCTTCCCAAGCCTTTACGTCGGGCTCACGCTGAACAATACGCGCCGCGCAGGCGTGCCACCAGTCCAGGGGCTCAGCCTGCCCATCTGCCAGGGCGATTTGGTAGGCATCAATGGTCATAGTTGAATCATGGTTCACATTACGTCTCCACTTAAGCTCAGCGGCCAAATGAACCGCTCAGACAATCAATTTCAGGCCAACCAGCAGCATCAATAGCGCAAACAGACGCCCGAGCAACCACGGTGACAAGTGATGAGCGAGCCTTACGCCGAATCTGGCGCATGGCACGCTGAATAGTGCGATACCAGCAAAGGCGGGCCAATAAAGATACCCCGTACTGTAGGAAGGCAGGGCTGCCTGACCGTAACCGGTCATCATAAAAGTAACGGCACCCATTAGGGCAATCGGCAGTCCGCAGGCAGCCGACGTGCCAATGGCCTGAGCCAAATGGGCTCCGCTGCGAGATAACCAAGGTACACTAAGCACCCCACCACCAACGCCAAACAGTGCCGAAAAGGTACCGATAAACGTTCCTGCCGCGAACATCGCTGGTCGGCCAGCAGGGTTCTGGCCTTGGGTAAGCGGTTTAGCGAGCAACATACGCAGCGCCAACAGCAGCATAAACACGCCAAAGTAGCGCTCCAGCAGATCGGAGCGCAGCTGACCTGCAATCACTCCGCCGAGTACCGCGCCGAGCATCAGCCCTGGCAGCATGCGTTTTAATAGCTCAACCACCACCGCCCCTTGCTTCCAGTGGCCTAAAGCGGAAGAGGCACCCGTCACTGTAATAATCGCCAGCGAAGTGCCAATAGCCAAATGAATGACTATCGCCGAATCGATGCCCTGCTGATTTAAAGCCACCATCAGCGCAGGCACGATGACCACGCCTCCACCAATTCCAAACAAACCGGCGATGACGCCAGCCACGCTGCCCACCAAGCAGAAAAAAAGTAGCGCTGACAGCATGCAGGACTTGCTCCAATAACATTGCCGGGTAGGGTTGCTACCCCACCCGAGCATTAAGCTGCTGATAAATTTATTGAACGACCTCGCTAGCAAAAGAGGCGTCTACAATATCGTCGTAATACATCTCTCCTTGGATGTTGCCGACGAATTGCTGCATCTCGATGGCATTGGTAAAGGCCTCTTCGGTGATCATCACGCTCTCGGGATACACGCTGTTGTCAATCATGCGCTGAACGGCGGCGTCTACCACATCACCCTGCAGGTCACCAAACTCTAGTCGGGCTACCGCTTTAGCGGTATCGGCATCAGAGTGGATCAGCGCCAGCGATTCATTGATCGCTTCTACAAAACGCGCTACTAATGCAGGGTTGTTGTCGATCATGTCCTGGGAGGTATTGATGGTAGAGAAGGCGTACTCGGGGTAGTCATCGGTGAACGCGTGAATAATTTCCAGCCCTTGGGAGATACCTTGCTCCACCTGCGGCTGATACAAGACTGCGAAATCACCTCGCCCCGAGAGCACTGGACCGAGCTCAGAGCCGTTCTGCACTTCAGTAACGGTAACCTCACCGGTGAGGCCAGCATCTTCGATAAAGCGGCGGATCAACGTATTGGAGGTACCTGGAGCTAAGCCAACCACCACTGTTTTACCAGCCAGATCTGCTGGCGATGAGTACTCCAGTTCAGGGTGGGCCAAGACCCAAACCGGCGCACTGTTGGCAACGGCACTAATCGCCTTACCGCTGCCACCCTGCTCCTGTGCAAAACCGACATGCTCAGGGCCGTGTACCGAAAACTGCGATTCGCCGGAAAGCACCGATGCGAGGGCAGCGGGGCCTGAACCTGCAGAGCGTACTATGGGCACCTCGATATTGTGGTCGTTGAAAATCCCTTCATGCTTGGCTACATAGACGGGGAGATAGAGCAACGAATGAAATGCTTCGTTAATCAAAATGGTATCCATATCATCAGCCTGAGCATGGGTAGTAGCACCCAGCACAACTAAGCTTGCGCCCAGGACAACGCGCTTATAGACAGAAGAAATGCTCATTATTAAATACCTCTTACGGTTAGGATCAGTGCTACGGGAATTAAAAAGGTCACTACCATTACTTTGATTATTTTTGTTCTTTTTCCCATGGCAACAACAGCTTAGCCACCTGGGACACGACGATATAAAGCACAATGGCCACGATCATCAACATGATCACGCCTACCCACACGACGTTGAGATTGAACAGGTTACCGGCCACAAAAATCATGCGGCCAAGGCCACGATCTGATGAGATAAACTCGCCGCCAATTTCAGCAATCAGGGCGAAACCGATATTCAGGCGGAAGGCGGAAATGATCCAAGGCAGCGTTGCGGGGGCGACCACTTTTGTGAAAATTTCGCGGCGACTGGCACCCAATGAGCGCATCAGATTAATCAGATTGCGGTCGATTTGATGTGTCCCCTGATATGCCGAGAGCAACGCAACAACAAAGGTCGCGACAAACGCGAGCATGATTTTCGAGAACATGCCAGAGCCAAACCAAATGATGATCATCGGTGCCAGGGCAATTTTGGGGAGACCATTGAGGGCTACCACGAAAGGGTCAATGATACGAGCCGTGGTGCGCGAGAACCACAGCAGCAAGCCTGCAATCGAGCCAAGAATACTGCCAGCTAGAAAACCCACAACCGTGGCATAAACAGTCGCAACGGTATCGTTGAGAAGTTGACCCGACTGAATCAGCCGCCAAGCTTCATTAGCGATACCGACCGGCGAGCCCATTAAAAATGAGTTGACCCAACCAACGCTCACTCCTACCTGCCACATGATAATGACAAGCGCTAGACCAGCGCCTCGCCAGAGGTTATCGGTGAATAGAGTATTACGTGTTAGCTGCTCGTCGTTCTCTTTGACGCTGCCAGCGCTAATGGTATGGGTATAAATTTTTGCTTCGCTCATGCCTCACCTCCGGCGATCTGAATATCCAAATCTTCCCAGATGCTGTCGAAGAATTGCTGATAGCGAGCATCACTGCGCGCTTTAAGACAAGAGCCGTGCTCACGTGACAGCCCCACATCATAAATTTTCTTCACCGACGTGGGCCGCTGAGTCATCACAGCAACGCGATCGGACATGGCAATGGCTTCGCCGATGTCGTGGGTAATTAGCACCACTGTTTTGTGGTGCTCTTTCAGGATGGAGACGATCTCTTCTTCAAGCACCAATCGTGTCTGGTAGTCGAGGGCCGAAAATGGCTCATCAAGGAGAATCAGATCAGGATCTGTGATGAGCGTACGGATCAATGCAACCCGCTGGCGCATTCCGCCTGATAGGGTGTGGGGGTATTGATCAGCAAAATCAGCTAAGCCGTAGCGAGCCAACTGATCACGGGCCATTTCGTAGCGCCGAGCCTTGCGCACGCCCTGTATTTCAAGTCCCAGACAGACATTGTCAATGATCGTGCGCCAAGGAAAGAGAAGATCGCGCTGCAACATATAGCCAATCCGCGCACCACAACTAGGGTCACTGCCGTGTAAAGTGATACTACCGTCACTGGGCTCAAGCAGGCTGGCAATAATATTGAACATGGTGCTTTTGCCACAGCCACTAGGACCAACAATGCTGACGAATTCTTCCTGTTTAATATCGAGGGTAATATCCTCAATAACTTCGATAGACTCGACACCAGGGCTAGAAAACGTCTTTTTAACTCCATCTAGCGTAATCACACTTTGACGAAATTGGGGCATGCCGATGGTTGATTCAACAAAACTACCGGGGAAAGAGACAGTTGAGTTCATAGCTGTGATCTCTTATAGGACGAGTACAGCTTACACAGCACACTTGGTGCCATAATAATTTTTCTATATTAAAATCAATGTATTAATGATTGTGTGCGGCGTGACGGTTTTATCTAACTGTCTCCATAGCTCTGCTAAGGTGCAGATATATGGCAAAATGCACCATGTTATATATATGATCACATTAGTTATTCTTTGCTGCCACGATCAATACATACAACAGAAGGCTAGTAGAGTCGGAGCCCAATGACACACTGCCTCATTGCTTAGAGGCAAAAAGGCAATGTGAAGGCTAAAGCCAAGGATAAAGAGTTTTGTACTTTTAGCTCAGGATAGGGGCTAATTTGGCGCACAATGTTGAGGAGTGCTTCAATGCTAAATAGCATCAAATTCTAGCGATTGCCGCAGCAGCGTGCGCACGCTGGCCGTTTCAGGCCGCACGTTGCGCCATAGAAAAAACGACTCGGCGGCTTGCTCGACCAGCATTCCCAAACCATCCAGCAGCTTGGCGCCTCGCGGCCCCGCCCACTGTAGAAACACCGTCGGCTCTGAACCGTACATCATATCGTAGGCCCAGGCACCTTTGGCAAACAGCGTCTCCGGCAGCGGCGGCAGCTCGCCTGATAGGCTGGCACTGGTACCGTTAATCACCAGATCAAACTGCCCGTCGATGGATGCTAAACCGCCGCCCTGGATATTGCCCAAGTCGGCAAACGCTTGGGCCAACTGCTCGGCTTTCTCTGCCGTGCGGTTGACGATAACGACCTCACTGGGCTGCTCCGCCAGCAGCGGTTCCAATACGCCACGCACCGCGCCGCCTGCGCCGATGACCAGCACACGCTTACCCGCCAGAGGGACGCGGTGATAGGCCAAATCCCGCACTAACCCGATACCGTCGGTGGTATCGCCATAGGTACGCCCGTTACCGCCCACAATCAGCGTATTCACCGCCTGCGCGCGCTTGGCGCGGTGGCTCAGGGTATCGCAAAGCGCAAAGGCATCGCCTTTGAAGGGAACGGTCACGTTGGCACCACGGCCACCATCGGCGATAAACGCCCGCCATGCGTCGGCAAACCCCTCTACCGGCGCCAGCTCGGCGGTGTAACTCATGGCCTGATGAGTCTGGCTGGCAAACTCACCGTGGATCAGCGGCGATTTAGAGTGTTTGATTGGGTTACCAAACACACAGTAGCGGTCAGTCATCGAAGCTCCTTAGGCGTTGTTCTGCTGGGTGGCCTCGGCCAGCCAATCGCGTGGCACCAAATAGTCGTGCAGTTGCGCTTCACGGCTGCCCGGCTCGGGAGTGAAAGCGTACTCCCAACGGGCCAGCGGCGGCATGGACATCAGAATGGACTCCGTGCGCCCGCCGCTTTGCAGGCCAAACAGCGTACCCCGGTCCCACACCAGATTGAACTCCACGTAGCGGCCGCGGCGGTAAAGCTGGAAATCACGCTCGCGTTCGCCCCACGCGTCCTGCTTGCGGCGCTCGACAATGGGAAGGTAAGCATCCAGAAAGCTATCACCCACCGCGCGCTGAAACGCAAAACACTCTTCAAAGCTGCCTTCGTTCAAGTCATCAAAAAAGAGTCCGCCGACGCCACGGGTCTCCTCGCGGTGCTTCAGATAGAAGTAGTCGTCGCACCACGCTTTGTAGCGCTCGTAAACGCCCTCACCAAAGGGCGCGCAGGCCTCGCGGGCCACTTGGTGCCAGTGCACCACATCTTCAAACACCGGATAGTAGGGGGTTAGGTCAAAACCGCCACCAAACCACCACACCGGCGGCTCACCCTCTTTTGCGGCAATAAAGAAGCGAACGTTGCCGTGGCTTGTCGGCACATTGGGGTTTTCAGGATGCATCACCCAGGAGACTCCCACCGCGTGGAAGCTGCGCCCGGCTAGCTCGGGCCGGGCAGCAGTCGCAGACGGCGGCAGCTGCGCACCGTGGACATGGGAAAAGTTGACGCCGCCTTTTTCGAAAATAGCGCCCGACTCCATCACCCGCGAGCGGCCTCCGCCGCCCTCTTCGCGCTGCCAGCTATCCTCTTTGAACGCGGCCCGCCCATCGGCGGCAGCAAGCCCTTCACAGAGGCGCTCCTGAAGGTCGAGAAGGTACGCTTTAACGTCGTCTAGGTGCTCGTGGGCCACGGTAACTCCTGGTGAGGTGAATCGTGAATCGTGAATCGTGAATCGCTGACAGTGTGACGAAGCCGAGCGGCTAGTCACGCATCACTTTGCCGGTCACTAAATCGCGGATGGTGCTGGGTTTGGCATTGCCGCCCAATTCGCCCGCCACGATGGCGGCTACGTCATCGCCAAAGATCGTGGCGACTTCTTCCGCGCTCATAGCGGGCGGATCGCCTGCACGGTTAGCGGAAGTGGAGACGAGCGGCCCGCCAAACGCTTCGCACAGTGCTTTCATCAGCGGATGGTCGGTGACGCGTAGCGCCACGCTTTGATGAGCGCCGCGTACTAGGCCGTGGCTGCGACCATTGTCCGGCACCAGCCAAGTATTCGGGCCTGGCCAACTGGCCGCCAACGGCGCATGGAGTTCCAACGGCAACTGGTTCAACCAGGGCTGAAATTGCGCGATACTCGCCGCCACCAAAATCACGCCCTTGGCCGGGTCGCGCTCCTTCATACGCATGAGATGCGCCAGCGCTTCGTCGTTATCGGGGTCACAGCTTAACCCCCATACCGCTTCGGTGGGGCAGGCAATCACACCGCCTTTACGCAGCGCGCTCACCGCCGCTTTCACGTCAACCGCCGGTTTCATAGACGCTCCTGATAAGCTCTCAGCCAATCACAAAATTGAGTTTGCATCTTACCATGGCGCTGCCAGCCGCACCCAACCACCCGCCTGCTGCGTCACTTTGCCATCCAGCTCCAGCATCAATAGCCGCTGCTGGCACTCGCTGACCGAGATACCGGTGCTCTGCACCAACACATCAATGGGGGTAGGCGATGGGCCTAAGGCGTCTAACAGATTATCCGCCGACGGTAATTCAACACTCGGTTGATGAGCCAACGGCTCATCGGCTGCAACTGCTAGCGGCGCAGGCACAAAGCGCGACACCCAATGCTGTAACTCTTCGAGAATATCGTCCACATGGCGTACCAGGGTGGCGCCACTACGCAACAGTTGCAGGCAGCCACGAGCCTGGACATTGTGTAGCGAACCCGGCAGCGCAAACAGCTCGCGACCCTGCTCTAGGGCGAGGCGGGCGCTGACGAGCGAGCCACTCTTCTCGGCTGCTTCAACCACTAAAGTGCCTAGCGAAAGGCCCGTTACAATTCGGTTGCGCCGGGGGAAGAAGGCCGGACGGGCCACGGTGCCTGGTGGATGCTCAGAGAGCAGCAAGCCGCCGGGTAGCGTACTGAGCTGTTCATACAAATCACGATGGCGGGCGGGGTAGATGACATCAATACCACAGCCAAGCACGGCAATGGAGCTTCCACCTGCGGCGAGCGCCGCACGCTGAGCCACCCCATCCACACCCAGCGCCATCCCGCTGACAATGCACCAGCCTCGGTTGGCCAACTCC
Organism: Vreelandella sp. L-15; assembly: GCF_056857635.1. Taxonomy (NCBI): domain Bacteria; kingdom Pseudomonadati; phylum Pseudomonadota; class Gammaproteobacteria; order Oceanospirillales; family Halomonadaceae; genus Vreelandella; species Vreelandella sp. L-15. The sequence goes on from NZ_JBSXNN010000018.1 coordinate 32,181, forward strand.
CGGGCAAACGCCTGGGCATGTCCACTCCCTTCCGACGTTGGGCGACGAGTACCTACCATGGCAAGGCCTGGGGCCTCTAACGCGCGAAGATCGCCCTGGGCCCATAGTACTGCTGGCGGGTCAGGAAGTTGGTTTAAAAGGTCTGGCCATGCAGGATGGTCGCGGTGAAGCAGATGGCGGTTGGGGCCTTCTTGTAACCAGGAGAGGGTGTCATTGACCGTTTGTTGCAGCGGGCTGCGTTCTGGCTGCGCCAGCCACAATCGCAGGGCATTGGCGGCATTGCTGGGCAAAGTCGCTAGCCACCCTTGTGGCCATTGCGGCTTGCGCGCCACCATTTGCGCAATCCGCGCAGCGCCCATACCGGGCAAAGCATTTACCGCCAGCCACTCCTTAGCGTCCATAGAGCTCCCCTTATATCAAATCTTGATGCACACCTTAGCGCGTCGGCGTGTGTACACTATCTCCCACTGCCAGCACCCTTGAGGCCTGCATGACCAAGGCGTAACTCATATGATTATAGGGCCTGAACACCATCACCAATCCTGCCTCGGTATTGGGCAACCGCAGCAGCTCTTGGGTACGTGGGTCAGTTACCAACTCCCCTTGCTGGTCTACGCGCAATACATGGCCCGGCTGTAGGCCGTCTTGCGTTCCCAGATCCAGTGCCACCACTTGCAGCCGCCCAATAAATCGTACTCCGCCCGGTACCGCAACAATCTGGCCCGACACGTTATTCAACGGTGCACGGGGAACAAAGGCATCGCTTAGCTCACGATCTTCTAGAGGCAGCAGGATGTCGTTATTACGCACTTCTTGGTAGGCGCTAAGCACTTCGATGCGAGCAATATCGCCCTCGCTGCCCAGGTAGCGCGCCTCGCCAATATTGATCAACTCATCGCCCAACAGTGCGCCATTGGCTGATACATAGGGCTCGCCTGGACGGTAGATGCCCAGGCGCGTTCTGGCGGGTACGCTGCCACGCACGTACAGGGTATCGCCTGCGCCGCTAATCAAGCGCTGGTTATCGCCGCCCACCACATACGCAAGCTCCTGCGGGCTCTCTCCTGGCTCCACCACGCGATGCTCCCGTAGAAAGGCGCGCACCACCTCCATCGGAATAGGAGTAATCGCCTCTCGTTTAGGCACTGTACGCATCTGCGGCGAGAGCTTTACGACCCCTTGGCCCCGCTCCACAGAAAGGCATGGTTGGCCTTGGCATGTCCCCAATACCAGCACATCGCCGGGGTAGATAAGGTGCGGGTTACGAACTTGCGGATTCGCCTGCCATAGCGAAGGCCACTGCCAGGGCGAGCGTAAATAACGGGCGGAGATATCCCACAGCGTGTCGCCAGGCACTACTTCATAGCGCTGTGGCGCATCGTTGCGCAGCCCTTCCACGGCTAAGGCTGGCTGGCTGACCGACAGCACCCACATTAAGAGCACGCCAAAGACGCTATAATAAAGAGGTTTTAGAGCCACCATCCGATTCTCCCCGGGCAGTCGTTGGTGAAGCGGTTTAAGGGGCTGCACGGTGTCGCGCGTGCCCAGGATCGCTATCAGCATGATATAGTGGTCAATAGTAAAGTAGTTAGGCTCGCCGACACAGGTGGCAGCCAGCTCATCTTAAAGACTCAGCATAACGGTGATTGTAACGCCATGGCCAAACTTCCTATTCTCGAATTCCCCGACGAGCGCCTGCGCACCAAGGCGGTACCGGTGGAAACCGTTGACGACGAGGTCCGCCAGCTCGTCGACGATATGTTGGAGACCATGTACGACGCACGCGGCATCGGCCTTGCCGCAACGCAAGTCGATGTCCATCGCCGCGTGGTCGTCATGGATGTCAGCGACGATAACTCCCAGCCGCTGGTGCTGATCAACCCGCGCTACGAGCCCATCGATGATGCCAAAGAGCCGCTCTCCGAGGGCTGTTTGTCGATCCCTGAATACTACGCCGAAGTACCGCGCTACCTGAAAGTGAGACTCAACGCGCTGGATCGTAACGGTGAGCCCTACGAGCTGGAAGCAGATGGCCTACTGGCCCACTGCATTCAACATGAGTACGACCATCTGGAAGGCGTGCTATTTGTGGATTACCTCTCACCGCTCAAGCGCGACCGGGTGATGAAAAAAATGCAAAAGCGCCACAAGCTGATGAACGACGCCTAATCCGCGCTTTTCCATCAGGCCACTGGCCGAGCTGACACGCTGCCCGCAGGCACTCGCCTGTAACAACAGCGCTGCCTCTCGGCCTTTATGCGTTTCATACACGGCATCTTTCTCTCGTCATCCTCTCCGTCACTTAAGGGCACACCACCATGTCACCGTTACGCGTTGTTTTTGCTGGCACGCCAGACTTCGCCGCCTCCAGCCTTGCTGCCGTTCTCGACAGCGAACATGAAGTGGTGGCGGTTTACACCCAACCCGACCGCCCTGCTGGGCGTGGTCGCAAGCTCACGCCCAGCCCGGTTAAACAGCTGGCACAAGAGCACGGGCTGCCGGTGGTCCAACCCGCCAGTCTCAAAGACGCCGATGCGCAAGCCGAACTGGCGGCATTGAACGCCGATGTGATGGTCGTCGTCGCCTATGGGCTGCTGCTGCCCCAAGCGGTGCTGGACACGCCGCGCCTAGGCTGCATTAACGTGCACGCCTCGCTGCTGCCCCGCTGGCGGGGTGCGGCGCCGATTCAGCGCGCCATTGAAGCGGGCGACAGCGCCTCCGGCGTGACCATCATGCAAATGGATGCGGGGCTGGATACCGGCGCCATGCTGTATGAAGTGCGCACCCCAATTACCTCCCGCACCACCGGTGGCGACCTCCACGACCGACTGGCCATTCAAGGTGCTAATGCGCTGATCCACGTGCTGGACAACCTCGACAACGGCAGCCTAGAGGCAACGCCTCAGCCGGAAGAGGGCGTGACCTACGCCGCCAAGCTCAGCAAAGCCGAGGCCGAGCTAGACTTTAGCCAGCCCGCCGAGCAGCTGGCGCGCAAAATCCGCGCCTTCAACCCGTGGCCGGTGGCTTGGTGCACGCTAGGTAACGACCGCCTGCGCCTACTCATGGCCAGCGTCGAGCAAGGTGAACAGCCGCCATCGCCCCCCGGTACGCTGTTGGCACATGGCGACGAACACCTGCGCATTGCCTGCGGTGCCCAGGGCCAGGAAGTGCTGTGCGTTAGCCGTGCCCAGCTGCCCGGCGGCAAGGCCATGGCAGTGCGTGATCTTTTGAATGCCCGCCAAACGCCCTTGAGCGAGGGTGTTCGCCTTGGACAGCCTTCACAGCCAGCCTCGCAAGGAGCGCGCCCATGAGCGAGCGACCCACCACAGGCGGCAGCGGCCTGGACGTGCGCGCGGCGGCGGCCAGAAGCCTGGTGCCGATCCTCACCGATAAAGGCTCCCTGGCCGGGCTCGATGAGCACAGCGTCATTGCCAGAGACCGCGCGCTGCTCAAAGAACTCTGTTACGGCACCTGCCGACGTTTGCCGCGCCTGCAAGCGTTGGCCAGCCGCCTGCTAAAGCAGCCCTTCAAAAAGCGTGATGCGGATATCCAGGCGCTGCTGCTGATCGGTATCTATCAACTGCTCTACATGCGTACCCCGGCTCACGCCGCCGTGGGGGAAACCGCCGGGGCCGCACGCCTGCTGGACAAAGAGTGGGCAACTCGCGTGCTCAACGGTTGCCTGCGCCGACTGCAGCGCGAGGCCGATGCGCTGCAGGCCGAAGTGGACCGTGATGAGAGCGTAGCTTTGGAACACCCCCAGTGGCTGCTCGGCAAGCTGCGCAGCGCCTGGCCCGAACAGTGGCGTGCCATTGCCCAGGCCAACAACGAACCGGGGCCGATGACGCTGCGCGTCAACCAGCGCCACAATGATCGTGAAGCGTACCTCACGCGGCTCACCGAGCAGGGCTTGGATGGCTACCTCTGCCTCCATGCCCCCGATGGCATCATGCTGACTCACCCTTGCGATGTCTCGGCGCTGCCTGGCTTCGAGCAGGGCCACGTCAGCGTGCAGGACGAGGCGGCACAGCTCTGCGCCGCGCTGCTGGGCCCGGCGCTCGCGCCACGCCCCGGTGCTCACGTATTGGATGCTTGCTGCGCCCCTGGCGGCAAAACCGCTCACTTGCTAGAGCAGTTCGACATTTCCCTGACTGCGCTGGATAGCGACAACCAGCGGCTGGCGCGTGTCGATGACACCCTCGCTCGGCTGGGGCTCGCTGCAGAGCTGAAACATGCCGATGCCACCACCCGCGACTGGTGGAGCGGCACGCCGTTCGATGCCATTTTGCTGGATGCCCCCTGCTCCGGCACCGGCGTGATTCGTCGCCATCCGGACATCAAAGCGCTACGCCGTAAAGAGGACATTCGCCAGTTGGCCAGCCTGCAGCAGCGCCTGCTCGACAATCTTTGGCCGCTGCTCCGCCCCGGCGGTACGCTGCTCTACGCCACTTGCTCAGTGCTGCCCGAAGAGAATGCGGCACAAATCGATGCGTTTCTGGCCCGCACACCGGATGCCAACGCCACCACGCCCCACGATGTGGCCTGGGGAGAGCAGAGCGGTCAGGGACGCCAGCTGTTTCCCGCGCAAAGCAGTCACGATGGCTTTTTTTATGCCAGACTAGAAAAGCGCACTGCCTAGGCGGTTGCCCGGCAGTAAATTCATGACAAGGATGGAGCAAACATGAGTCATCACACGTACAAACATATTGAGCTTACTGGGTCTTCCGAAAAAGGGATTGAGGAAGCCGTGCAGAACGCCCTGGCGAAAGCCTCCGAAAGCGTTCAAAACATGCGCTGGCTCGAAGTCACCGACACCCGAGGCCATATTGAAGATGGCCGCGTGGCCCACTGGCAGGTCACGATCAAAGTCGGCTTCACGCTGGAATAATCCCTACCTGCTTTTCGACGGCGGCTGGTTTACACTGACCGCCGTCTTTATTGCAGCGCACACCGCAAGCCGGAAACGCGCTGGCGCTTATAACGGAACCGATGCTTAGCGATGAAAATCATCATTCTCGGCGCCGGCCAAGTCGGCGGCACCCTGGCGGAGCACCTTGCCCGCGAGGAGAACGACATCACCGTCGTCGATACCGACGGCGCAAAACTGCGCGAGCTGCACACCAAGCTGGATATCCGCACGGTGACCGGCGCAGGCTCCTACCCCATCGTGCTGCGCCAGGCGGGCTGCGAAGACGCCGATATGCTGATCGCGGTGACCAACACCGACGAGATCAATATGATCGCCTGTCAGGTGGCCCACACGCTGTTTCGCACCCCCACCAAAATTGCCCGGGTGCGCTCCACCGCTTACCTCACTCGTAAGGGCCTGTTTGCCCACGAAGCGATCCCCATCGACGTACTGATCAGCCCCGAGCAGGTGGTCACCGACCACGTGCGCCGCTTGATTGAGCACCCGGGCGCGCTACAGGTACTGGAGTTTGCCGGGGGTTTAGTGCAGCTGGTGGCAGTGAAAGCCTTCTACGGCGGCCCGCTGGTGGGCCAGGATTTGGCCTTTTTGGGCAAGCATATGCCCAACGTGGAAACCCGCGTGGCGGCGATTTATCGCCGCAACCGGCCGATCATTCCCCGGGGCGACACGGTGATTGAAGCCGACGACGAGGTGTTCTTTTTGGCCGCCCGCCGGGATATTCGCGCCGTAATGAGCGAACTGCGTAAGGTGGAGCGGGACTTCCGCCGCGTGGTGATTGCCGGGGGCGGCAATATCGGCGAACGGCTGGCGGAGCACTTAGAGCACAGCCATCAGGTGAAGATCATCGAGCACAGCCTGGAGCGCTGCACCACGCTTTCCGAGCGGCTGGATCGCACCGTGGTGCTCCACGGCAGCGCCACCAGCAAGCGGCTGCTGGAAGAGGAGAACATCGAAGACTGCGATATCTTCTGCGCGCTGACCAACGACGACGAAGTGAATATCATGTCGTCGCTGCTCGCCAAGCGGCTGGGGGCTAAGAAGGTGCTTACGCTGATCAACAACGCGGCCTACGTGGATTTGGTGCAGGGTGGCGATATCGACATCGCCATCTCCCCCCAACAGGCCACCATCGGCAGCCTGCTCACCCACGTACGCCGGGGCGATATCGTCAACGTACACTCGCTGCGCCGGGGTGCGGCGGAGGCCATCGAAGCGATTGCCCATGGCGATAAGCAGTCGTCCAAGGTGGTGGGCCGTACCATCCGCGAGATCGACCTACCCGACGGCACCACCATCGGCGCCATTGTGCGGGGCAAAGAGGTCATTATCGCCCATGGCGACGTGCGGGTGGAAAGCGGCGACCATATCATTCTGTTTGTGATCGATAAGCGGCGTATTCGCGACGTTGAGCGCCTGTTCCAGGTCGGATTAACGTTTTTCTAAGGAGCCGGCCAGCGTATGAGACAACCACCACTATGAGTTTGCGGGTCATTCTACGTATTTTGGGCCTGCTGCTGATGCTTTTCAGCCTAACGATGCTGCCCCCCATGCTCATGTCGCTCTGGTTTCGAGACAGCGTCTGGCACGCGTTCATGAGCGGCATTGGGATTACCGTCATGACGGGGCTGTTTCTCTACCTGCCCAACCGCCGTGCTCACAAAGAGCTACGTATCCGTGACGGCTTTATTATCGCCGCGATGTTCTGGACGGTACTGGCCCTATTTGGTTCTCTGCCGCTCATGCTGTTTGGCGAAGGCTCACTGAGCATTACCGATGCGGTCTTTGAGTCGTTTTCCGGCCTGACGACCACCGGTGCCACAGTGATTACCGGCATCGATTTTTTACCGGAATCGGTGCGCTATTATCGCCAGCAGCTGCAGTGGCTAGGTGGTATGGGGATCGTGGTACTGGCCGTGGCTATTTTGCCTACCCTGGGCGTGGGAGGGATGGCCCTTTACCGCACCGAAATTCCAGGGCCATTGAAAGACTCCAAGCTAACCCCACGAATTACCGAAACCGCTAAAGCGCTCTGGTATATCTACGCAACGCTCACGTTTGCCTGCATGGTCGCCTATATGCTGGCGGGGATGAGCTGGTTTGATGCGCTGGGGCACAGTTTTTCCACCGTCGCCATCGGCGGCTTTTCAACCCACGATGCCAGTATTGGCTACTTTAATAGCGCCGCCATCGAGCTGATCTGCATCAGCTTCATGCTGATTTCGGCGGTGAGCTTCAGCCTCCACTTCGTGGCCTGGCGCGAGAAGCGCCTGACCCACTATTTTCAAGACCCGGAAGCCCGATTTCTGCTGCTGTTCCTGACGGGTCTGACCGTGATTACCGTGATTACCCTGTGGCTCACCGATACCTACGATGACATCGTTGGGCTGCGCCATGGGCTGTTTGAGGTTGTCTCGGTCGCCACCACCGCAGGCTTCGCCGTGGCGGACTTTTCCGGGTGGCCGGGCGCACTACCGTTTCTGCTGTTTGTGGCCGCTTTTGTCGGCGGATGCTCCGGCTCTACCGCTGGGGGGATGAAGGTCATCCGTATTATCCTGATCTTGAAACAGGGCATGCGCGAAGTCATGCGGCTCATTCACCCCAATGCCGTGATTGCCGTTAAAGTCGGCAAAGTGAGCGTTCCCGATAGCATCGCCCAGGCCGTGTGGGGATTTTTCTCTGCCTATGTGATGCTGTTCTTTTTGATGCTGGTGGGCGTGATGGCGACGGGCGTCGATCAGGTAACGGCGTGGTCCTCCGTTGGCTCGGCGCTGAACAATCTTGGCCCCGCCTTAGGAGAAGCCAGCAGCCACTATGGCGATCTGCCCAGCCTCGCCAAATGGATTTTAGTGCTTGCCATGCTGCTGGGCCGCTTGGAAATTTTTACGGTACTGGTGCTGTTTACCCCGGCTTTTTGGCGCCGTTAAACGCGCATCACTCGTTACTTTTTTGTTGAGACTTTTTAATGAATCAAGATGATGCAACACCGCTGGCCCAGGAAAGCAGTTCCCTCCCAGCTACCAGCGGCCCGCTGAAAACCATTCAGGTGGGCGGCACGTACTACACCCTGCTAGGCACCGCCCACGTCTCTGCCGAGAGCGCCAACGACGTTCGCCAACTGATCGACAGCGGTCACTTCGATGCCGTCGCCATTGAGCTGTGTGACGCCCGTCACCACAGCATGGACAACCCAGACGCCATGGGCGAGCAGGACTTGTTTCAGGTGTTCAAGCAAGGCAAAGCGGGCATGGTGGCGGCGAGCCTGGCGCTCGGTGCCTTTCAGCAACGGATCGCCGAGCAGTCCGGTATTCAGCCGGGGGCTGAGATGCGTGCAGCCATTGAAGAGTGCCGTACGCGCAACCTGCCGCTACTGCTGGTAGACCGAGATGTCGGCATCACTTTGAAACGCATTTATCGCAACGTGCCTTGGTGGCAGCGCTTCTCGCTGTTTTCAGGGCTGATTGGCAGCGTGCTTTCTCGCCAGGATGTCTCCAAAGAGGACATCGAAAAGCTCAAAGAGGGTGACATGCTAGAGGCCACCTTCAGCGAGTTTGCCGCTGAATCCGAAGCGCTCTACACGCCCTTAATTCGCGAGCGTGACCGCTATATGGCGCTGCGTTTGGCGGAGGAAGCGCCGCCTGGGCGCTACCAGAACGTGCTGGTGGTATTGGGCGCTGGACACTTGAAAGGCACGGGCGAGCACTTGGAAACACCGCTGCCGGAAAACCCCACCATCGAGAGGGCGTCACTCGAAGCGACACCGCCGCCCTCCAAGCTATGGAAAGCCATGCCCTGGCTGATTACCGCGCTGGTCATTACCGGTTTTGTGGTGGGCTTTTCACGCAATACCGACCTTGGCTGGCAGCTGGTCATCGAGTGGTTCTTGATTAACGGCATTCTGTCTGGCGGCGCGACGATTGCGGCGCTTGCTCACCCGGTCACGGTGATTGCTACCTTCTTCGCTGCACCACTTACATCGCTTAACCCCACCATTGGCGCGGGCTTTGTAGCGGCGGGGGTCGAGCTGTATATGCGCAAGCCCAAGGTGCGCGACTTCTCCACCCTGCGCCATGATGTGACGCAGTTAAAAGGTTGGTGGCAGAACCGTGTCTCTCGCACCCTGCTGGTGTTTATCTTAGCCACCGTAGGTTCTGCCATTGGTACCTGGGTGGCAGGCTTTAGAATTGCAGGCGCGCTCTTTGGCAGCGGCGCGGCGTGAACAGCGTTAAACAAGCCCCCTGGCAGGCGGATGCGCTGCTTCTGCTCGTCACCGCCTTGGCTGCGGGTGGTTGGATTTTTTCTAAAGAAGCGCTGGCAGGCATGCCGCCTTTGCTGTTTATCGGCACACGCTTTTTATTAGCCGGGCTGATCCTGCTAGGGTTTGCCTGGCCTACCCTAACGCGCATGCCTCTACGCCGGGTGCGCCGCGGCCTGCTGGTGGGCGTTTTGTTCAGCGCGGCGATCGCCTTTTGGGTACTGGGGCTTAACTACTCCGACCATCTGGGCGAGAGTGCCTTTATCAACAGCCTGGGGATTCTCCTGGTGCCTGTAGTGGCACGACTGCTGTTTGGCGACCGCCCACCTCGCTCTACTTGGGTCGCGCTACCCGTGGCGCTGCTCGGGTTTGCCCTACTATCGCTCAATGCAGGCTTTAACGTCGAGGCCAGCCAGCTGCTGATGGTGTGCGCCGCGCTCTGTTTTGCGCTTTTGATCAACGTCAATGCCCGCGTAGTGCGCAATGTGCCTGCGCTGCCGCTAACCACGCTGCAACTGATCTCGGTAGGCGTGGTGCTAACGGGGCTTTCCCTGGTGGTGGAGCATCAGCCGCTGGCGCTCAGCCCGTCGATTCTCGGCTGGTTCATGACCAGCGTGCTGCTGGCCAGCTCGCTGCGCTTCTTTCTGCAAATCAAAGCGCAGAGTATGACCACGCCTAGCCATGCGGCGGTGATTCTGATGCTAGAAGCCGTCTGGACCGCGCTGTTTGCCGCCTGGTGGTTTGGCGAAACCATGACCGCATTGCAACTGCTGGGCTGTAGCCTGATCTTTATGGCACTACTGATCAATCGCTGGTACTGGGTCCGCAAAGTGCTGCTGCGCTGGCTGCCCGGTGGCAATCCTTCCCGCTAACCATGCTCTTCTGCCCGCTGCCGCTCCAATAGCCGCTGCATGGCTGCCGTAGGCTCTTCGATCTTGCGATAATAGCGGCTCTCTGCGTAGCTATCGTTGAACACATCAAAGTAGTCATCCAGCACGCTTGCCGCCGTTTCATCACCGCTCTGGCGCAGCAGCTCAATCGCTACCTCGGCGGTGCACAGATGCGCTTTCGAGGCGGGCTTGCGCAGCCGGTAGCGGGTCTCCCGCTCGGTGCGCAGCGGCAGTACCGGCAGTGCATCCAGGTAAGGGCTTTTGCGGAACATGCGCCGCGCCTGTCGCCAGGTGCCATCCAAAATGATGAATACCGGTATGCGCGCCTGCTGCTTGGCGGCATGCACCGCGTCAATATCCACCACGCGGTCGGCGTAATCTGGCTGGTCATCAGGAAAAATCACGAACGGCGCGTAGCGCGGATCTTGCAGCAGCGCGGCCAGCGCCTCGTCCGGCGCCGTGCGATACCAGGTAAATACGCGGGTGTTGGTGAGCACGTCGCCAATCAAACGCCCGGTGTTGGTCGGTTTGTAGTGTTCAATAGAGTGGGTCAGCAGCCATACCTGGGCGTCGCTCTCCGCCTTGACCTGATACGGGCAGAGGCAGTTCAGCTCGGGCAAGTTGCAGCCTTCGCAGCGTTTGACGAAGCTGCCCCGCGCTTTGAATTCACGCCGAGGCGGGCGCGGATGCCCGGTGGCCGGGTCGCGGTCGGTCAATGCATCGTGCTCGGGGGGCAGCGAGGTCGCGTCAGGCATCTGCGCTCCAGTGTGTCATCAAAGGGCGCAGAGTTTGACATCCTCCCCTCCCTCAGCTTGCGCTGCCGTCTAGCGACGGAAAGGAAGGGGATTCCCAGGTTGTTACCTTCCTGGTTTCTGCTTCCAAGACGATTGCCCGAGGGAATGGCTTGGTTATCGCCGTAAAAGTCCCACA
>NZ_JBSXNN010000019.1:0-4627 GCF_056857635.1 Vreelandella sp. L-15
TTAACTTCCTATGGCTTCCTTCAGACCCCACCGTTGGCCAGTGACGCCCTTGCCAGTCGGATTGTCTTCCCCTCAGTCGGGGTGACGCCATCTTCTTTCAGATGGCCGGGTTTGCCGGCTTCGCCGGGCAAACAAAAAGCCCCTGACGCTGAGCGTGCAGGGGCGGATGAAACATCATGCTGGCTGAATCGAGCAGCGCGTCACCACGGTTTGGGGAACCCCCCGGTATTCACCGTGCTCCTTCACACGCCCCTTCAGCTTCACTTTCGTCTCTTCGATGGCCTTGCCGGTCTTCCAGACCAGTTGCCGACCATCGGTGTCGCAGAAGATGTGCTTCCACATCAGCCCCCACTTCGTCTCCGAAGTGAAGGACCGCTTGCGTTCACACACCAGCTCCAGGCGTTCGCCCGGCTCGCCGGCATAGCCCAAGGCTATAAGCCCCTCCTGGCCAGCCGCCTGCTCCTTATGGCGGTCGTAGGCGGTGATAGCTGCTGTCATCACCCCGACCCCGCGCCTGAGACCTACCATGTCGTACCGAGCATGATGCACGATCATCGTCTCGAACTCGGAGTGGTCGACCTTCGCCGGCAACACCTCCCGAGCCCAGGCGAGAACAGCATCAGCCTTCGCGACATCCTCAGACGCAAAAGCCGCCATACCTTTGCGGCGCATCACGCTAGAGCGCGTCATCTCGCCAACAATATCAGCGGTGGCCAGATCCCCGGTTTCCTCAGCTCGCGCTCGCGAGACGAATCCACGCTTGCGGATCTGCATGGCCGCGGCGCACATGAGCCAGCGAAGGTCGACCACCGGCTCCGGTGGCCTGCCTCCCTGCACTCCCCTATCCTCATCGATCTCCTCGATCATGTTGATCACAGAGAACAGGATCTGAGCACGCCGAAGCATGGCTTCGCCTCCTTGACGCCCGAGGAAGTCCTTGAGGCACGTCTTGCCTACCTCCAGAATCTTCCCGGTTTCCATCTCCTCCAAGAGGAACAGCCAACGACGCTCACGCGGCTGATGGCAGTGGTCGCAATGCCCTGACGCCTCACCCGACCGATACGGCTCGGGAAGACGATCATAGGCCCATGCCAAGGGAGTGACCCTGGCGGCCGCAGCAGCTGCCATGTCGATCCTGGAAACCAGCCGGTAGCCATCGATCCGCGGCGGCTCTCCCGTGACGCGCACCTTTACGGCTCGGATCATCTCCTCGCGGTGGTAGCCGATCTTGTCCTCGAGATCGAGGATTTCCCGCGTCCAGGGTTTCACCGTCTCTTCAAGCACTTCGATGCTAAACGGCTTCATGCCGAGCTTTGCTGCCTTGCGATCCAATGCTTCCACTTTCACTTTGAGGGCCGGAAGGTGGCTCTTCGGAATCCAGCAAGTGGTCTTGCTCGCTTGGGTAGTCATGATCATTCTCCTCTCTCATTCCTGCGGGATTGCAGGTCTCAAGAAGAGGTAGGGCAGGGAGTGCCCTTCGCAGGCCATCTCAGGGAGAGAAGCCCCAAGCTAGCAGCAAGGGGCTTGAAGGTTTCTTCATCAATTCAGCAGCAGTGAGAGTCGACTGCCTCTACCGCTATAGACGGTCGGGCCTCATTCGGCTCACTACGGTCATGGCAAGGGTGGTTCGCGAGAGGAACCAGCATCTCATTCACCAGCCATTCATAATCATCGGGTATGTCAGCTTGGGTTAGTCTCCCAGACTCCACCATATCCGATAGCCCATCATGAAGCCTTTGGTAAAGGCTAAGAATATCGTCTGCCTTGGGGTTGCTAGCAGGTTGGGCAGGTGCGCTCATGTTTTATCTCCTTTTCATACCAGCTGTATTGCTGGCCTCGCAAGGAGATAGGGGTGGAGCTGACCACCCACCAGACCAGCAAAGAAGTTTGGCAAAGGGGGTATTGGGGCAGGGTGGTTTCGGGGTGGCGGTCGAGGGTGGTGCAGACGCGGTTTCGGTGCCGTCGTGTTTGGTCATGCACTCGCTTCGCTCGCCAGCATCCCGGTTGCAGGGGTGGGGCTGGTATCGTGACTGGATAACTGGCGGTGGGGGATTTTCCTAGAACGCGAGAAGTGACAAGGCCAGGGGCGTTTTCTGGCCTTTTTTGCACCCTGTTATGTTAGGATTAATAGATAAATACCATGTGGAATGATAGATGCCAAAAGCTATTGTTGTGGAAGACGGCCAACTTGAACATGCCGTAAAGGTAGCCCGCATTAGCAGCACCGAGAATGGCCTACGCGATTCGGCTTTACTGCTGGCATGTTTTGGTACCGGCATGACCGTAACTGAGCTGAGTCGTCTGCGGGTGCATGACTATCTCAAGGAGGATGGCACAGTTAAGCGTGATTCAGAGGTCAGAGCAGCTATCGCGTACAATCAAAAGACTCGCCCACTGTGCTGGACGAACAAAAAACTTACTAATGCCATCGACGCACACCTTGCCGAACGGCTAGAGCGTGGGCATGGCATTACCACCCGTAAGGCAGCTTATCGCGGGCTTGATCCAGAGTCGCCGCTGTTTGTATCTGGCCGCACCGGGGAAGGGTTGAAGCTTAGCGCAAAACGCAGGGGCGGCAAGACATACTACAGCGCTACACAGCTCAGCCGCATTTTTACACGGCTCTTTGATCAGGCAGGGATAGAAGGCGCAAGCGCTCAGTCTGGTAGGCGCACACTGGCTGTGAAGCTAAAGCGCAGGGGGATTGATCTGCGACACATTAGCGAGATATTGGGCATCGAGTCACTTGAAGCGGTTAAAAAGCTCTGTGCTGGTGACCCTGCGAGACTAGGCGATATCGTCCGCAAAATCATATAGCCCAAACGAAAAAGGCCCACCCGAAGGTGAGCCTTTTATCTCGCTTGTCTCCGGGGGGAGGCTTACGCCAACAATTCCCAGAGCTAGTGAAAAACATCATATTGCTCAGAAATAATAAAGTCAAGGAGACAAAACGTGCTGACAACCGCTGCCGACATCAAAGCAATAGAGCGAGTAATTACCAGCCAGCGCCTCAGCACATATTCTGGATCAATCGGGATGCGCAATGCCCGGAGAACGATAGAGCTATACGCTTGGAATGCTCAAATTGCAGGCGCTTTCATGTTTCCACAGCAAATATGCGAGGTAGCCATCAGAAACGCTGCTGGCGAGGTGCTAGAAGCCGTATATGGGCATCAATGGCCTTGGGCGATTGGCTTTGAGCGAAGCTTGCCAGACCCAAAGTATGGTTTCAGCATGCGGAAAGAGCTGGCCCAGGCTAGAGGCAAGGTGCCCGCAGGAAATACAAACAAGGTTATTCCCGAGCTTAAATTTGCCTTTTGGGGGAAATTGTTCACCAAAAGGTTTGATCGTCGTTTGTGGGAGCCTCATTTGCGAACCGCTTTCCAGGGGCTACCGCAGGGAGTAGCAGTGCAGCGATGCAGGCAAATGATATACGAAGAACTTGAGAAAGTTCGTGGGCTACGAAACCGGATAGCTCACCACGAACCCGTATTTCAACGTAATTTAGATGCCGACTACGCAAGAATCGAAAGGCTGGTTGGTTGGCGGTGCCCGCGCACTAAGTCTTGGATGAATGAAATTGACATGGTGAGGGAGCTACTGAAGTCAAAACCCTAGTCGAAGTTAATAGACTTCCAGAGGCGCACTCGATAATATGAAACATATTTCCATGGAAAGAGGGTTGAATGTGGCAGTTAAACAACTGGTGCCAATGACGCCAGAGGCGTTTCGTTCAGAGTTGCAAAGTAGGGGGTGGACGCCGCAAATGCTTAGTGAACGCTGGGGAATGACCAGGCGGCGCGTCATGCAGATTATCGCGGACGTTGACCGCCCACGGTATTACGATGATGCAGCTAGGGGGCTGCCGATGGCTGTAAATGAGTGAAATATATTTCTTGATAATTCGGGAAATATATTTCATAATAAGCCCATAGTAACTAATCGAGGAAAAGCGATGTGTTTTCCACGCAAGCCAGGACTAGGCCGTTACAACGCTAGCAGGCATGAATGGCTGCTAGCATACCGTAGCGCTAGGGTTAACGCCGCGACTGGTGCTAAGCCTGACCCAAAGACTGACGGAGTGTTCTGGAAAGCCCGGCTCATTGTTTGTTACGAGCGCACTGATCTTGGCGATAAGCTTTTGCATACAGCATCCCAGCGTCTGGCCATGATCAAACTCACCAACGATGTGCTCAAAGAAATACAAAACGAAAACATGTGATAGGAAAACACCCGTGGCCGATTCAATCACAACTATACGTGCTGCTGCTAAAGAGTGGCGATATAAGTACCCAGAGCAAGATGGCGGGGTGGTGCTTGTGTGGCAAGGGCAAGGGTACGGATGGAAAGATCGCTTGCGTGATGCTTGCCATGAGCAACCTGGAGCCTATGCGGTCGATGCCGAGGGATATGTGTTCGTTGCGGAAGGCGGCGATGACTACAACGGTGCGAAATGCTGGGTACCCGCACCCAACAACTGATCAATAGGAAAAGCCCAGTGAATAGCCAGAGCATTTACCCCGCACTTGATCGAACCTCATTGATGCCGGATGAACTGGTACGTGGTCTTGAAGTGCAGGTACGGTACTTCTATGCCGACAGCCTGCCGGGCACTAAAGCAAAGGTT
>NZ_JBSXNN010000020.1:0-38133 GCF_056857635.1 Vreelandella sp. L-15
AACCTTTGCTTTAGTGCCCGGCAGGCTGTCGGCATAGAAGTACCGTACCTGCACTTCAAGACCACGTACCAGTTCATCCGGCATCAATGAGGTTCGATCAAGTGCGGGGTAAATGCTCTGGCTATTCACTGGGCTTTTCCTTGATCTATGGCTGTTGGAAGCCTGTCCGCTTGGCATGGGCTAGGTCTACGGCTTCCTTCTCCATCTTGATAAGCTCGACAGAAGCACACTCAGACATTCCACTGTCTTTCACATGCGCAATTTCCACTAAAGTAAACAGGTCCCCCATTGCCTTTCCGCTTGCTTCCCGATCGGAATCGGCTAAGTCCTTTGCCTCTGTTAGGCGCTGAGCGGCAATCGATATTAATGTTTGTTCCAATAATGTCATGTTGGCTAACCCTATAGATATCGTTTCAGGATGCCGAAGGCCTTTTTAACCATCCCCGGCTCCGGGGCGGACTCTTCAGACGAACCTGCACCGGGTGTAGAAAGAGCCTGGGGCAGATCACTGGTAGCGGGAGGCTCACACAGCGCCGCATCAGGCTGTTCACGATAATACTGGGCGAGATGGACCCTCGCCTCAAGGTACTCATTGGATACTGACTCGGATAAGACAGAGGCTTGCGCTGGCGCCAGGATGGTGGGAGATGGTTCCACTTCTTGCGCGATCGCTAGCAACCCAGCCTCGTTGAAGGGCAGCTCAGCGCCCCGAAAGATGGCCGAAAGCACGGCCTGCAATGAAGAGATATCGGGTAGCTCCCCATGCTCGATACCAAATATCCAGCTACCGTCCAGGTTGAAAAAGAAGGTCTGAAGCTGCGGGTCGTAACCGGCAACTCCGAAATTAAGCCAATCATTGAGACCGTAACCGACCAGATCCTCTAGTTCATGCTGATCAGGCGTTGGTTCAGCTAATACTTTGAAAAATCCATGGCGAGACATTCCGTCATCCTTTGAGTGGGGTGGCTTGACCTTCATCACCGTGAGGGCTGGGGCAGCCAGGGCTCTCGTTTCAGTCGGCAAAGGGATCAGATTTTCGAGGCCTAAGGGGGTTTCGTAAACCCTTTATCTCTCTAATCGCCTCGCAGCAGCGCCGACATGTAATCGAGCGCCCTTCTTCAGCAAATTCAAAACGCTCAGGCGTATCGCCGGTGTCGAACGCATCAAAGGCCTCTCCGCATAAGGAATACTCGGCCTGCATCGGGTTCATTGCACATCGTCGTATGCTCATCGGCACCTGCCCTACTTTCGCTAATGTTCCAGATCGGCCGACGGCGCGGTATCGCGCAGCCTTCTTGGTAGCCGCATCAACGACTGACAGGAATTTTGCGTTGCAGTTGGCCATTTGTTTTCCCTTAGTTTTAAGCTTTGTCTAGTTTTGCTAGGCAGTGGCGACAATTAACCCTTTCCACTGAATCATGCTGAGGCGAGCCATCAACCTCAAATATACGCACTACTTGACCGCAGGCAGTGAAAGTGCAACTTCCATCCGTTGCATGCCATTTCCCCCAATCAGCATCATGATATTTGAGCCGAGTAGCCCAGCGCACCGCCTCCGGCGCTCCTGTTTCTGCACTATCAGGCGTAAATCCATTCCAGTTTTCAGGGTGTAGTTTCGCTGCCATAGCGGTGCGCTCCTTCTTTTCCTATTGGTCTGGATTGTTCTTCTGGATGCGCAGGTGTGCGTCGCTCGACCAGTCTTCAAACCAGTCGATATTGGCTCTCGCAACCTGCGGCCAAGACATTTCACCGCTATCCAACTCATCCTGGTGCAGCGCCTCAAACGTAGTTTCACGCTCGTACTGTTCAAGCCAAGCGCGCTGGGCGGGCGTGGCGGTTTTGCTGGTTACAGCCATGGTGTTTTCCTATAAATCTGTGCTGGCTTCGGTGAGTTTGATGCCAAAGCCAAAAAGCATATAGCCGAGACACATAGCGAGCATGAACCTCCCAACCTCAACTGCTAGCTGGTGGCCACCATAGGCCGCAAGCAATGCCCCACCGATTGAGCAGCAGCACCATAGAGTGGCCATTTTCGTACTCAGCTTTGAAATCGGGTGTCTCATACGCTTTTCCCTGAACAGTTAGGCTGTTTTGTGAAGCGGGTCGGCACCGATGAATACTTCCTCGGGTGCTTCGGGCCACTCGTTACGTATCGCGTCAAAATCGCCCTGGTTCCAGCAACGTAAAAACTCCATCCCTTCATCTGCTTCTAATGCGAACTGGATAGCTGCCACTGACGCGCTGTAGTCGCTACTTTCTTCGACTGAACCGCCAAGCCGGTTGTACCTAAGCCCCTTGATCATCATCGACAAGAACTGCTGAATGGATATTCCAAAGTGTGAAGCTTCACCTTCAACAAATGCCCTATCTACAGGATCGAGACGAATAGTTGTGTTTGCTGTCCCTTTCACTAGGTCAGCTTCGGTGGGTTCTCGCACCTCGGTAACGCTCCCTGCCAAACTGCTTAAGAACGTTTCAACCGAAAACCTCTGTTTCATTTCTGCACCTTTTCCTATGTAATCCGGTTTGGTCGTTAACCTTGTTCTTCTCGACGCGCCCGCTGCCACGCAGCATGTAGGCCAGGAAGCTCAACGCGCTGTTCGATTAAACGCTTGATATCGTAAGCGGCGCACCCTTCAAGGTCTTCTCCTGATGTAACGCCAAAAGAGCTTAGAATCTCGCGGGCAGTGACTTCGCACACTACCGCTGTCATCGCCCACCAGTAGACGTAACGCTGGTCTGCCAGGTCGCGCTTCTGCCAGTCGGTATGCTCGTCCTCCCACTGCTTCTTGAGACGCGACACGGTGTTGGCCGAGAGTCCCTTGGCCTGGTCACCCAGCAGGGCCGACAGGGCCTCCTGGTAGTCGCCGGTAGAGACTCCCTTCAGGTAGAGCCAGGGGATCAGCTCCTCGATGCTGCGGGCCCGCTTCAGGTAGGGCGGCAACAGCGCGCTGCTGAAGGTCACCCCGTCGCCACTGCGGTCACGGACGCGGGGCACCTTGATCTCGACGCCGCCGATACCGGTTTGCACGGTGCGCTCCGGCAGGTAGCCGTTGCGGACGACGACACGGCGGCCGTCTTCCAGCGTCTTGTCGGCATATTGCTCCAGAAACGTGCTCAACTCCGCCTCCACGGCCTTGGCGATCAGGTCTCGGGCCCCTTTGCGCAGCAGCTCATGCAACGGATCAGTAGCGCCGGTGTCTGGCTGCGTCACGGCTTGGAGAGTAGAATTGCTCATGGCGTATCCGTCCTATGTTGGTTGTGATCTGGCGAGATCAATCAACAGGATACGCCACCCTCTCTACTGCCCTCCATACACAAGAACTGAGTTTAACTCGTGAAACAAAAGCTTCATTGAAAACATTCAGCAAAAACCCGGCCACCAGGGCCGGGTTGCATGCGTTTACAAGGAGAGGCTTACTGGGGTAGCTGAGAAATATCCGCGACTTCGAGGAAAAGCGCTTGCAGGCTGGCGAGCAGAGCAAGGCGGTTGCGACGCACGGCCTCGTCATCGGCCATGACCATGACCTGATCGAAGAATGTATCGACCGGCTCACGCAGCGTTGCCAGGGTGTCCAGGGCCTGTTGGTACTCACCGGCGGCAAATAACGGCGCTACCTGCTGCTGGCAGTGGATGACGGCCTCCGCCAGTGTCTGCTCGGGGCTCTCCTGAAGCAGTGTGGTATCGACTTGCGTGCTGCCATCGTGCGCCTGCTTGCTCAGGATATTGGAAACACGCTTGTTGGCAGCCGCCAGAGCGGTGGCTTCCTCACGCTGAGCAAAGGCTTTGACGGCACGTAACCGACGCGCAAAGTCCAGCGGCTTGCTGACGGGACGAGCACGCACAGCCAGGTACATCTCGGCGGTAATGCCTTCGTCCTGCCCCCAGGCGCGGAAGCGGTCGAGCATATACGTCAGTACGTCTTCTACTAGGCCGTCGGCTTTTGGCAGATTCTGGTGCTGATCAGCCGCCACTTGCAGCAGTTCACGCAAGTCGAGATTCAGCTCGCCTTTCACCAGAATGTTCAGCACGCCAATGGAGGCGCGGCGCAGGGCGAAGGGGTCTTTTGCGCCCGTGGGGCGTTGGCCTATACCGAAGATGCCCACCAGGGTATCTAAACGATCAGCTAGTGCCAGCGCTTGGCCGGTCAAACTTTGCGGAATCGCATCGCTGGCAAAGCGGGGCAGGTATTGCTCTTCTAACGCCTGGGCGACTTCCGCCGGTTCGCCATCCTGCTCGGCGTAGTAGCGGCCCATAATGCCCTGCAGCTCGGGGAATTCGAGTACCATTTCGGTAACGAGATCACATTTGGCCAGGGCCACGGCGCGTTGTGCATGAGCCACGTCACCCTGGATGCGCTCAGCGATGAAAGTGGCGATGGCCGTGCTGCGGCGGGCTTTATCCGCCAGCGTGCCCAGCTGCTGCTGGAAGACCACGCTTTCTAATTGCGGAATGCGCGAGGCCAGCGTGTGCTTGCGGTCGGTATCGTAGAAGAACGCCGCATCCGCCAAGCGTGGGCGAATGACCTTTTCATTGCCGGAGATGACCTGATCAGGGTCTTGGCTCTCGATGTTCGAGATAGTGATGAACAACGGCTTCAGCTTGCCCTGATCATCCAGCAGGTGGAAGTACTTCTGGTTGGCCTTCATGGAGGAGATCAGACACTCCGCGGGCACTTCCAAAAAGCGCTCGTCGAAGCTGCCGGTCAGTGCGACGGGCCACTCCACCAAACCGCTGACCTCTACCAGCAGGTCCTCGTCGATGACGGCGTTGGCTTCCTGGACTTCGGCCTCGGCGAGCACCTGCTCACGAATACGCTCCCGGCGACGTTGGCGGTCTGCCAATACGTAGGCATTCTCGAGTGCCGCTAGATAGTCATCGGCGTGCTCGAGCTGGATGGCATCCGGTGCGTGGAAGCGGTGGCCGTAGGTGGTGCGGCTGGCTTGAAGGCCAAGGGCTTCGGCGGCAATCACCTCGTTGCCATACAGCGCCACCAGCCAGTGAACCGGGCGGGAGAACTCAACGCGGGACGCACCCCAGCGCATGTTCTTGGGCACCGGCAGCGACTGTAGTGTTTTACGCACCATCTCCGGCAGCAGCGCTTGAACGCTGTCGCCCTGCTGCTGTTCGCGGTAGCCAAGCCAGGTGCCCTTATCGGTTTCCAGGTGGATCAGCTCATCCACACTGACGCCGCATGAGCGAGCAAAGCCTTCCGCTGCTTTGGTAGGGGTGCCATCTTTAAAGGCAGCGGCCAGCGCGGGGCCACGGCGCTCCACTTCACGGTCTGGCTGCTTGTCAGCAAGTCCGGTCACCTGCACCGCTAAGCGGCGTGGGGTAGCAAAGGCAGTCACGGTTTGGAACGGAATTTCAGCGTCTTGCAAACCTTTCTCGATGCCTGCAGCAAAGGCATCAGAGAGCGCGTCGAGCGCCTTTGGCGGGAGCTCTTCTGCGCCTAATTCTAATAAAAGCGTATCAACAGCCATTATGCGTCTCCCTGATCGGCGAATAGCTCGGGTAACAGTTCACGGCGTAATGCTTCCGGTGCCATGGGGAATCCTGCTGCTTTACGAGACTCGAAGTAGGCGGTAGCGACGTCACGCGCCATGGTGCGTACGCGCAGGATGAAGCGCTGACGTTCCGTGACGGAGATCGCGTGGCGTGCGTCCAGCAGGTTAAACGTATGGGACGCTTTCAGCACCTGCTCGTAAGCGGGCAGCGGCAGGCTTGCGGCCAAGAGTTTGCTGCACTCTTTTTCCTGGTGATCAAACGCCGCGAAGAGCTGATCCACATCTGCGTGCTCAAAGTTATACGCAGACTGCTCGCGCTCGTTTTGCAGGTAGACATCGCCATAACTCACTTTGCTGCCGTCCGGCGCGATGGCCCATACCAGGTCGTAAACGCTATCGACGTTCTGCAGGTACATGGCGATACGCTCAAGCCCATAGGTCAGCTCGCCGGTGACGGGGTAGCACTCGATGCCGCCCGCCTGCTGGAAGTAGGTGAACTGAGTCACTTCCATGCCGTTGAGCCATACTTCCCAACCAAGGCCCCAGGCACCTAACGTGGGGGACTCCCAGTTGTCTTCCACGAAGCGCACGTCGTGGATCAGCGGGTCGAGCCCCAAACGCTTCAACGAGCCTAGGTAAAGATCCTGTAGGTTGCTGGGGGAGGGCTTCATCACCACCTGAAACTGGTAGTAGTGCTGCAGGCGGTTGGGGTTTTCGCCGTAGCGGCCGTCGGTTGGACGGCGGGAAGGCTGAACGTAGGCAGCGTTCCAAGTTTCTGGGCCAATCGCCCGCAGGAAGGTGGCGGGGTGGAAGGTGCCCGCGCCGACTTCCATATCGAGGGGCTGGAGGATGACGCAGCCCTGTTCTGCCCAGTACTGTTGCAGAGCAAGGATCAAGCCTTGAAAGGTCGACACATCGGGTGTCGATTGGTTTGTCGAAACACTCATCGCGGAAAGCACCGTTGGCCATGAATTCATAAGCCGTCAAGTATACAATCACAGGCAGATGGGTTATAGGCACGTTAGCCAAAGAGCCGCTTTTGGTAAGGAGAACGAGATGATCGTGGTAACAGGCGGTGCCGGGTTTATCGGCGCCAATATTGTCAAAGCGCTAAATGCTCGCGGCCGTGACGATGTGATGGTGGTCGACGACCTGCGCGATGGCACCAAATTCGTCAATTTGGCGGACTGCACGCTGGCTGACTACTTGGATAAAGACGATTTCATCGCCCGCGTGAAAGCCGCGCTACGTGGTGAAACGGTGGACTTGCCCACCATCGATGCGATTTTCCATGAAGGGGCTTGCTCGGATACAACCGAGTGGGATGGGCACTATATGATGGAGAATAACTTCGAGTACTCCAAAGTGTTGCTCAACTACTGTGAAAAACTGGGCATTCCTTTTCTGTACGCGTCGTCAGCGGCGACCTACGGCGGCAGCGAGGTGTTCAAGGAAGCGCCAGAGTATGAAAAGCCGCTTAACGTCTACGGCTACTCCAAGCTACTGTTCGATCAGCACGTGCGTTCGCGCTGGAACGAGCTGACCACGCAGGTGGTGGGCTTCCGCTACTTCAACGTTTACGGGCCGCGAGAGCAGCATAAAGGCAAGATGGCCAGCGTGGCGTACCACAACCACCTGCAGATCCGTAACGGCGAAACGCTGAAGCTGTTCGGTGCTTACGGCGGCTATGAGGCCGGTATGCAGAGCCGCGATTTTGTCTATGTGGGTGACGTGGTCGATGTAAATCTCTGGTTCCTGGACAACCCCAGCGCCTCGGGCATCTTCAATTTGGGGACTGGCCGTGCGGAGCCGTTCAAGGCGATTGGCGAAGCGGTCATCGACTTCTATGGCCAGGGCGAAATCGACTACATTCCTTTCCCCCAAGAGTTGAAAGGGCGCTACCAAAGCTACACGCGTGCCGATATTAGCCAACTGCGTGCGGCAGGTTGTGACGTGGAATTCAAAACTGTCGCCCAGGGCGTTAAGGCGTACTTGGAGTGGCTAAATGGCTAACTCTGCCAAGCGACTGCTGGTAGTAGGCCCCTCCTGGGTAGGCGATATGGTCATGGCACAGAGCCTGTTTATGACCTTAAAAGCGCGCTACCCGGGTGCCACCCTTGGGGTGGTCGCCCCCGCTTGGTCTCAGCCGATTCTTGAGCGTATGCCAGAAGTAGATGAGGTGTTGCCATTGGCGGTGGGCCACGGTGAGTTTGGGCTGGCAAGCCGCCGCGAGCTGGCGGCCAGATTACGCGGCCGCTTTGACCGCGCCATCGTGCTGCCGCGCTCCTGGAAAGCAGCGCTGGTGCCCTTTATGGCGCGCATTCCCGAGCGGGTGGGTTTTTTAGGTGAGCACCGCTACGGGCTGTTAAAAGAGCGCCGCAAGCTAGACAAGCAGGTGCTGGACCAAACCGTTAAACGCTTTGTGTCACTAGGGCTGCCTTTGGAGGAGGCGCAAACCGGTCAGTTTGCGATCCCCAAACCACGGCTCACCATTGATCGGGATAATTTGGTGAACCTGCGTCTTACCCACGCACTGTCATCACGCCCCGCCATAGGCATGATGCCGGGCGCAGAGTATGGCCCGGCCAAACAGTGGCCGCTTGAGTACTTCCACCAACTGGCAGCAAGGCTGATCAAAGATGGCTTTGAGGTGCGCGTACTGGGCGGGGCCAAAGATCAGGCGGCGGGGCAAGCCATTGTGCAGGGCTTACCTCACGCGCATAACCTATGTGGAAAAACGCAGCTAGCGGATGCGGTGGATTTGCTGGCCGACTGCCGTCAGGTTGTGACCAACGATTCGGGCCTGATGCATGTGGCAGCCGCCGTGGGCGTAAGAATCCATGCGCTTTATGGCTCCTCCTCACCTGCCTACACGCCACCGCTCACGAACAATGCGGTAATTCACTACCTGGGGCTCTCCTGCTCTCCGTGCTTTCAGCGAACTTGCCCCCTGGGCCACACCAACTGCTTAAATGAGCTAGACGTAGAGCGCGTTTACCAAGCCATGCGTGCTGACCGGCAGAACGCTAACGGGGTGATCGTTAGTGCATAATCTCTACTTCGTCGGCGAGATCGGCGGGTGTCTCTGTGACCTGTTCAGCGATGCTCTCTTCGCTTTCACGCCGCTGTGGGGCGAGCCCTTCCCAGAGTCGATGCTGGAGGGCTGTCTCCTCCCGTAGCCGCTCATTCAGCGTCTCAAGCCCATGGGTTTCGACCAGCGTGGGCTGACTGCTCAGCAGTGACGCACCTAACCCGGCACGGTTATCGTTTAGCGGCAGGCCCATGGCATCCAAAATAGTGGGAAACACATCCAGCATGGTAGCGCTTCGACGCACCCGCTGTGGCCTAATGCCATCACCTAGCATGATGAGCGTATTGTCGCGATCCAGCGCGGTGAGTTGATCCCATACCGATACGCGCATGGTGAGATGATCACTTAACACTACGACCAGCGTATTCTCCAGCAGCCCCTCTTGCTCTAACTGTTCGATAAAATCACGCGCTTGGCGCGCAGAGCACTCCACCGAGTAGAGAATATCCTGACCATCAAATTCGCCCTGGCGGTCCTGGCAGGTCTGTGAGGGGAACCCACTAGGCGCGTGCCCCGCGATGCTCAAGTTCACCACCGCCCAGGGGCCGTTATCTTCTTCGTTCAGGCGGCGTATTTCGTCAGCAGTAAAGTCGTATAGCGTATCGTCATACAGCCCCCAGCTATTCACATACTCTGGGTCATCGAGTTCAGGCAGCAGCTCCTCTTTGCCTTTCACGGTATTGAACTGGTGGCCGCGATAGAAAAGCCCCTTCCCGGCAAACTGCGTGCTGGCACCGCCCAAAAAGCTAAGCCGATAGCCTTGTTCAGCCAGCACATCTCCCAAGCAGTCAACGCCAGGTACTACCTTGGAAAGCGGTTCAAACTGGCTATCGTGTAGAAGCCCCGCAGGCATAAGCGGCACGCCGCACTGGCTGGCGATCATCCCGGCCATTGTCCAGCCGGTATTCTCCATCTGGTGAATGCCCTCAAACACCAGCCCGCGTTCGCCTAGCGCGGTTAAGTCCGCATACGCATCACCAAACAGCTCATTGCTGTAGGTGCGCTCTATGCTCTCTAAATACATCAGCAGTAGGTTGGGGGCATCGGGCTGGTCGCCGGTAGGCGGTGGCACATAGCGGCGATCTAGCCAGGCACCATCATCAGTCACAATCGCGGCACTGCGCTGGCCAATACCGTACAGCAGCGGGTTGGCCGCCAGCAGCGCAATGGCAAAGAAGCGCTCGGTTAAGCGCCAGCGCTGATCGTGGCGCGACAGCCACGTTACGGATGCCAGCACCGCCAGTACGGCGAGCGTGTAGGACAGTGCCAGCAGCATTTTACCTGCCCCGCCATGCTCCGCCATGCCCGCCTGTAAATGAAAAAACACCGCCCCGAGGTCGACGTTTCCGAAGCTGTCGGCCAAATAAACATAGATGCTAAATAGGCTAAGTGGCGCAAGCGACCACGGCCACATAGCCCGGTAGCGAGCATTGAGCGGTGCACCCCAACGCAGTTTTAGGCCGACCCCAATCCATACGGCTGCGGTCAAAAAGAGTGTCCACCAGGGCAGGCGAGTTAGCACAGTAACGGCATAGCCGAGACTGAGGCCAATCACAACCAGAGGCAGCCAGGGGGTAAGTTTGAGTGACCTTAAGGGGGGCATGCCGTATCCTTGGTTCATTAAGAAATTAAGTATGAATACAGTTTGCGAAAAAAATATCTTTTAACTCATGGTGTGATTATGGATGATAAGATATTTTGCGTCCAGCTACCCACATAGACACTTATTAATTACTAGGTATTTCCTATGGAAAATATTGAAGTTTCTTTTATAACAATTAATTATAATTCATCAAATTATACAAAATCTTTGGTGAGCAGTATTTTATTAAATACGAAGGATGTTTCTTATGAAGTTATAATTATAGATAATGCCTCAGAGGAGAAGGATTTTGAAAATTTGAATGTCGACTTTTTTAGTGGTGAAAATATTAAAATAATCAGAAGCCCTATAAATCTTGGTTTTGCCGGTGGAAATATGCTTGGTGTGTCTGCTGCGAAGGGGCGTTACTATTTTTTTATAAATAATGATTGTGAAGTTCTTAATGATGCGGCGAGCATTTTTAAAAAATTTTTGATTACCCATCCAACAACAGCGTTGGTAACAGGGAGTGTACTAGATAAAGAGAATCGGTTCTCGTCTTCTTACAAGCAGTTTCCGCATATAGCAAAGCAGTTGTTTGGAAATAGCATACAGAGGATTTTTTCAAAGAGAAAATTTCCTAGCAACAAAGTGAAGCTTGAGCACCCTGCAAAAGTTGAAGTTGTTAGTGGAGCCTGCATGTTTTTTGATGCTAAAGTTTTTTGCAAAATTGGTGGTTTTGATACAGTTTTCTTTCTTTACTGTGAGGAAGAGGATATTTCTAAGAGAGTGTGGGATCAAGGTAGTGAGGTTTATTTTGTTCCTTCTGCACGGGTTTTTCACGCTTCAGGCGGGAGCTCTAGTCAAGAAGCTTCTTTAGAAAAAGAGTACTACATATCGTATTTTCACTTGCTAGATAAGCATTATAATAGGCTGGGAAGAGGGCTGCTAAAGTTAGCTCTCTTTTTCAAGCTGTTCTTTAGAGTGTTTAAACGTAGAAATGGATTAAGGGTTTTTGCGTCTATGTTGGGTGGGTTTGCTAAAAAGGATAGCTTGAGGTACAAGCAGGTAATAAAAAAAGATTGATTTTAAGTGCTGGCATGAGAGAGAGGCGTGATTTTATAGACGGCTTAATTTTATTTGTTTTTGATGGGACTTTTTATGTCTATTTCCGCTGTGTTAATTGTCAAAAACGAAGCGCACCATTTACGTGAGTGCCTGGAAACGCTGACCTGGGCCGACGAAATCGTGGTGCTGGATGCGGGTAGCCAGGATGACACCTGCGCGATTGCGCGTGAATTTACCGACCATGTGAGCGTTAATGCCGATTGGCAAGGCTTTGGTATTCAGCGCCAGAGGGCGGAAGCCCTGGTAAGCAGTGAGTGGATTTTGATGGTTGATGCTGATGAGCGCGTAACGCCTGAACTGCGCGACAGCATTAAAGATGCTGTTCAGCAGCCGCCTGCTGCCTATAGCGTGAGCCGCCTGTCGTGGTGCTTTGGCCGCTTTATTCGCCACTCTGGCTGGTACCCAGACCGCGTGCTGCGCCTCTACCCGAAACACCAGGCGGGCTATAACGCTGCACTGGTGCATGAAAAGCTGGTGGTAGAAGCCGGGCTGGCTGAAAAGCCGTTATCCGGTGACCTGCTTCACTACACCTACCGCGACCTGCGCCACTATCTTGAAAAATCTGCGCATTACGCCCAGGCCTGGGCAGAGCAGCGCGCCGCACAGGGGAAAACGGCCACGCTGTGGCAGGGCATTAGCCACGGGCTGGCCTGCTTTCTCAAAATGTATGTGCTTAAGGCGGGGTTTAAAGATGGCAAGCAGGGGCTGTTGTTAGCCCTGCTGTCCGCTCACTCAACCTTCGCTAAGTACGCGGATCTCTGGGTTCGTACGCAGACCTCCGAGAAGCAGCGCTGAGATCTGGTGGGCTGCCGCGTCGAGATCGATGGCGGTCATGTCCTGTGTGTCAGCGCCTGAAGGCGGGCTAAACGCCAGGCGCTTTTCCGCCCGGTTGCAGGTTTGCCAGCGCAGCGGCGTGGCTGAGCGCTTGGCCGGATAAAACCCCGCCGTGGCAATGTCCAGGCAGCCTGCGATATGCAGCGGCCCGGTTGAGCCGGCAATCAGCATATCCGCTCCGCCAAGCTGTAGGGCAAAGGCGTCGACACCTGCGGTGTCGGGGAAGTGGTCTGCTACAACACCATTTGTGGCAAGCTGCTCCCTCAACTCTTGTGCCTGAGGCTGCTCACTGGGGCCAGCGCTGATCAGCCAGCGTAGTGGCAAGTGCTGGCACTGCTGGTGAACGTGAGTGATCAACTCGGCGTACTGTGCCACCGATAGATTCACCGCCGAGCCGCCACTGCCAGGATGAACTACCACCACGCGCTCTGACGTATCGTTTATCAACGCTTGGCGCTGTGCATGGCGCAGTGCGTCATCCAGCGGCCAGAAGGGTGGTGAAGGCAGGGTAGAGAGTTTCAGCGAAAGGCGTGCCAGCAGCTCACAGGCCAGATCGACGTTGTACTGGTACTCCGGCTTCGCCGACTGTGAGCGGCGTTGGCGTACCCGTACGTTATAGAACACCTGCGCCCACTTGGTCGCCGGGGCAACGCGCAGCGGAATGCCTGCTTTCATGCCTAGCCAACCAATGCGCGGTGTCGAGAACAGCGTTAGCAGTGCATCGAATTTCGATTGTTTCACGTGAAACAATAGCGCCTGCTGCGCTGCTTTATCGGCCTGGCTGCCAGGGTCGATAATGACCTCATCTACCCATGGGCACGCCTTGGCCAAGGGAGCTGTATAGGCAGGAACCAGCACAGTGACGTGGGGTTCAGGTGTTGCCTGCTTCAAACATGCTAGGGCTGGCCAAGCCAGCATGAAATCTCCAATCTTGTCATTGCGGACCACTAAAATACGAGGTTGCGCAGTCTGGGGATGATTCATGAAGGCTCCTTGGGTGATAATGGTCAACCGTGTCAACGTCATGGCAGAGAGGTATTAGTGGCTCACCATATTATGCAGGTCTGTATGTCCAAAGGGTGGGGCGGACTGGAGATGTACCCGTCGCGTATTATGCCTGAATTGCAGCGCCTGGGAGTGGTGAACCATGGCCTTGCCATCGCCGGGTCGCGTGTCGCCAGCAGTATAGAGGGAACTGGGGCAAGTGTGTTCACGGTGCCGAGTAACGCCCGAGCACTCCTTTCACTACCCGCGTTGCTGGGTTACATAGACCGACACTGTATCGATATCGTGCACTGCCATAAGTCAAGTGACCTGCGTGTTGCGGCACTGCTCAGCCTCTTTCGTCCTCGCTTAAAGCTGTTTTTTACCGAGCATATGGGAGTGACACGGCCCAAGAAAGGTGTGTATCACCGTTTGGCCTATTCGCGGGTAACCAGAGTCTTTTCGATCAGTCGGGCGACCTATCAACGTAACAAGCAGGCATTGCCCGTCTCGGAGGCGCGCCTTCACTGCCTTGGGCTGGGCGTGAACGTGGATGCCTACCAAGGGGCGGTGCACGCCAAATCAGCGCTCGGCCTTCCTGAGGACGGATGTTTGATTGCACTGCCAGGACGTCTGACGCCCGGCAAAGGGCATGAGGTGTGGCTGGAAGCATTGGCATCGTTGGATCGCCAAGCGTTGTGGTATGGCTTGATCATTGGCGGTGTCACTGCCGATGAAGGGGCTGACGAATCATTTGTGGCGGCGATCAAGCAAAAGGTCGCAGCACTTGGTTTGCAAGAGCGCGTCCACTTTCTCGGATTTCGCCAGGACTTACCCGCGCTGCTCCAGGCCATCGATATCGCGTGTATCCCTTCGCGTAATGAAGCCTTTGGGCTGACCGTCATCGAGGCCATGGCTGCCCAATGTGCTGTCGTGGGGGCCAATAGCGGTGCTATCCCTGAATTGATAGACCAGCAAAGAGGTCGCCTGGCCGACCCGCTATCGGCTGAAGAGTGGTCCGTTGCCCTGAAAGAACTGATCGATGCGCCGGAGACCAGGCGGGTGCTGGGTGAAGAGGCGCGTCGATGGGTGGTCGCGCATATGGCGCTCGATGTGCACGCGAAAAAACTGCTGCGTGAATATCAACTGCCCGAGTGATAGCCCGCCACGATGTGAGTGTGCGGGCGTGCACTGGCAAACTTCACCACAGACCGTTCCAGCCGCTGCAAGTTGCCCGCTTGCCATTTGCCTGGCGGGCGCAGTCGGCAGCGGTCGAGATCGATGAGCCAGGGCTTGCCTGCTTCATCCACCAGAATGTTGCGGGCGTTGAGGTCCACGTGGTCCAGGCCTGCCTGGTGAAACCGCTTGATCATGGCGCCTACGCGCATCAACAGCGCCTCGTCTGCCTCTTCGGCGCTCAGTAAGGAGGCGAGCGCTCGGGCGCCCGGGATGCGTACGGTCAGCAGGGCCGCCTCATAGGTCAAACCGAACCGAGTGACGCAGCAGGCCACTGGGCGAGGCACGGGAAGCCCTTGCTCATACAGCGCGGCGGTCAAGCGCACTTCACGAAACGCTCGTGTGCGCTCTGCCCCCAGCCAGACATAGCGTTGCTTGCTGACCTTGGCGATGAGCCCGCCGCGCTGGTAAGGGCGCAGCACCCACTGCTCGTGGTCGCGTGCTTGCAGGAACAAACTGCTACCACGCCCCGGCGCTTCGCCGACTACCAGGCCTCGCGATTGCCAGTAATCTGCCTCGAATAGCACCGTGTTCAGTGGGTGAGTCGGGGAGGACAGTTGGTGTGATGCACAGGCGTCACTTAAACTGTCTACATCATGTAAAATCAGCCCATTTGTCTGCTGGAGTGCCGCTAAGCGCATGAAGCCCTCTCTGCCTGCTCAACCAAACCATATTGCCATTTTGCGCCTCTCCGCATTGGGAGACGTATGCAATCTCGTGCCCACGGTGCGAGCGTTGCAGCGCCAGTGGCCGAACGCGCGCATTACCTGGATTATCGGCAAGGGGGAGCACAGTTTACTGGCCGGGCTTTCCGGGGTCGAGTTCGTCGTGTACGACAAATCGACGGGGCTCTCCGGTATGCGTGCTATCTGGCGCGAGCTGGCGGATACCCGCTTCGATGTGCTGCTGCATATGCAGCAGGCCATTCGCGCCAGCGTGCTCTCGCTCGGGCTTAAAGCCAATGTGCGCGTCGGCTATGACAAAGCCCGCGCCAAAGATGCCCAGCACTGGTTTACCCAACACCAGCTAGCCCCCCACGAGAACGCCCATGTGCTGGAGTCGTTCATGGATTTTGCGCGTCTGCTGGGCGTCGAAGACGACCGCCTAGAGTGGAATCTCGCGGTGCCCGCAGTGGCCTATGAGGAAGCCCGCGCTATTAGTGGCGATGCGCCTTATTTGGTGATTAACCCTTGTAGCAACGCGCGGTTGCGCAACTTCCGCAACTGGTCGGTGGAAGGCTACGCCAGCGTGATTGAACACGCGTGGGTGCAGCACGGTCTTAAGAGCGTACTCACCGGTGGCGGCAGCCCGCTTGAGCGGGAAATGGGTGACCATATCGAAGCGCTCTGCCAGTCAGGTAGCGTGATCAACGCCATTGGCGGCACCTCGTTGAAAGGCGTATTGGCGCTGATCGATAACGCCCGCGCGGTGATCGCCCCGGATACGGGGCCTGCGCATATGGGCAACGCCATGGGCACGCCGACGCTTGGCCTCTATGCCACCACCAACCCTCAGCGGGCCGCCCCCTACTTGTGGCGCGATTTTGCCGTCAATGCTTACCCCGATGCGGTACGCACCTACCTGCATAAATCGGTGGACGAGGTGAGCTGGGGACAGCGAGTACGCCATGCCGATGCCATGGACTTGATCAAGGCTGACGATGTGATTGCCAAGCTAGACGCGCTGTTGGCGCACACCGCAGCGCAGACCACAACAGGACCCTCGGATGAAAGTTGATTTAACCGCCCTGGAACATGCCCGCGTACTGGTGGTAGGCGACGTCATGCTCGACCGCTACTGGCACGGCGACACCTCGCGGATCTCCCCAGAAGCGCCGGTGCCCGTGGTACGCGTGGAAGATGCCGACGACCGCCCCGGTGGCGCAGCCAACGTAGCGCTCAACGTGGCGTCATTAGGCGGCCATGCGGCACTGGCGGGCGTGGTGGGCGAGGATGACAATGCCGAGCTGCTCACCAAACGCCTGGCTGCATCTGATGTAAGCACTCACTTTCAGCGCAGTGCCGAGATTCCCACGATCACCAAGCTGCGAGTGATGAGCCGTAACCAGCAGTTGCTGCGCTTGGACTTTGAGCAGCGCCTCGACAGTGTGGATACCAGCGGCCTGCTGACACAGGTTGAGCAAGCCCTGCCTGAGTGTGACGTGGTGATTTTATCGGACTACGGCAAGGGCACGCTCAACCAAGTGGAGCGGCTGATCGAGATGGCTCGCTACCACGGCAAGCGAGTGCTGATCGACCCCAAGGGCCAAGACTTCACCAAGTACCGGGGGGCCAGCTTGATTACCCCCAACTTAACCGAGTTTGAAGCCGTGGCGGGCCCATGCGCCACCGACGCCATACTGGCCGAGCGAGGCGAAGCGCTGCGTGCTGAACTTGAGTTAGAAGCGCTGCTGATTACCCGCAGTGAGAAGGGCATGACGCTGATTCGTGAAGGCCAAGCACCACTGCACCTGCCCACCCGTGCCCAGGAAGTGTTTGATGTCACGGGGGCCGGCGATACCGTGATTGGCCTGATGGGTCTGGCCCTGGCCGCTAACCATGCGCTGCCGGAAGCCATGATGTTGGCCAACTTGGGCGCGGGCCTGGTGGTGGCCAAGCCGGGTACCGCCACGCTCTCCATTGCCGAGCTTTACACCGCGCTGCATGGCGACAAGCTGGCCGAGTTCGGCGTGATCGAGCCAGCGCCTCTGGTCGATGCCGTTCGCGCTGCGCAGCTGCGCGGTGAGCGGGTGGTGATGACCAATGGCTGCTTCGATATTCTCCACGCAGGCCATGTGGCCTACCTGGAGCAGGCCAAGCGCCTGGGTGACCGGCTGGTCGTGGCGGTGAACGATGATGCGTCCATTGGCCGGTTGAAAGGGCCGAAGCGCCCCATCAACCCGTTGAACCGACGGATGCAAGTGCTGGCCGGGCTCGGTGCGGTGGATTGGGTGGTGCCGTTCAGTGACGACACGCCCGCCGCCCTGATTGAGCAAGTACTGCCGGATATCCTGGTTAAAGGCGGCGACTACCGCCCCGAGGATATCGCTGGAGGCAGCGCCGTGATTGCCAACGGTGGCGAGGTGAAAGTGCTGGGCTTTGAAGATGGCGTTTCCACCACGGCGATGATCAGCTCCATTCTGGACCGCGAAAGTTAATGGCAGCCCCCCGCTGGCCACGGCTGGCCTACTCAGCGGCGCTGTATGGCTTAGCGCCGCTGATTGGCTGGCGCATCTGGCGTGAGCAAGTGCCCACTTACTCACGGCTCCAGCGGCTGGGGTTGTGCCTCGAACCGCTGCCGCCCCCACCGCGCATTTGGTTGCACTGTGCCTCGGTAGGCGAGGTACGCGCTGCCCGCCCGCTGATCGAAGGGCTGCTGGCGCGCTTTCCCCACTATAGCCTGCTGTTGACCACCATGACCGCCACCGGTGCCCAGCAGGCGTTGGCGCTGATAGCAGAACAGGGCGCTACCGATCAGCCTCGTCTTGCCCACCGTTTGCTTCCGCTGGATTTCCCCGGCGCGGCCAAGCGCTTTGTGGCCCGCGTACAGCCTGAGCTTGCCATCCTGTTTGAAACCGAGCTGTGGCCCAATCTGCTTCACGCCTGCCACCGGCAGGCGGTGCCTGTTGCAGTGGTCAACGGCCGACTATCGCCCCGCGCGTTTGCCCGCTACCAGCGTCTTCGCCCGCTGATGCAGAGCGCGTTAGCCAACGTGACGTGGCTTGCCGCCAAATCGTCAGAGGACGCTGAGCGCTTTCAAGCACTGGGGTGTGCGGCTGAATCCACCACCGTGGTGGGGTCGCTGAAGTTTGAACAGGTACTGCCTGAAGAGGCGTTGGCGGAAAGTGAGCACTTACTTCAAGCTTGGGGAGAGCGACCCGTCTGGGTCGCGGGCTCGACCCGCGATGGGGAAGAAGCGCTGCTGCTTACGGCCCACCGGCAGTTGCTCAAACGCTTTCCAGACGCACTGCTGGTGCTGGTGCCTCGCCACCCTCAGCGCTTTGACGAGGTGGCGGCACTGTGCGAGCGCGAGGGCTGGAAGGTCAGTCGCCGTAGCCAGCAGCAACCCGTTACACCCGCCACCCAGATTTACCTGGGCGATACGCTGGGCGAGCTGGCGGCGCTGTACGGCGCGGGGAGCGTGGCCTATGTGGGTGGCAGCTTGGTGCCGCTGGGCGGGCATAATGTGTTGGAGCCTGCCGCACTGGGTAAGCCCGTGCTGTGTGGGCCGTCGCTGGAGAACTTCAGTGATGTTGCCGAGCCGCTGCTGGCGGCCAAGGCGCTGACCGTGGTTGATTCCCCAGAGGCGCTTGCAGGCACCTTGGCAGAGCATATCGCTTGCCCTCAGCGTGCTCGGCAGGCGGGTGAGGCAGGGCAGGCGGTGATCGAAGCCCATCGCGGGGCGCTGTCGCGCACCCTGGATGGGCTTGGCCGCTACTTATAGCGCCGTCCGCTCTACGCCATCAGTCTTGCCCAGCAGCAGTATGTCGGCGCCGCGTGCGGCAAACAGACCGTTGGTCACGACACCGACGATAGCATTAATGCGCGCTTCCATGGCGACCGGATCATCAATCATAAAATTAAAGCAGTCGATAATATGGTTACCGTTATCAGTCAGCACCCCTTGGCGATACACGGGCTCTGCCCCCAGCTTGACCAGCTCCCGCGCTACGTAGGAGCGCGCCATGGGAATCACCTCCACCGGCAGCGGAAAGTGGCCTAGCTGTGCCACGTATTTGGAACCATCGGCGATACAGATGAAGCGTTTGGCGCAAGCGGCCACAATCTTTTCACGGGTCAGCGCTGCGCCGCCGCCTTTGATCATATGTAAGTGAGCATTTACTTCGTCTGCACCATCGATGTAGAAAGGCACGTCGCCCACATGGTTCAGTTCAAACACCTCGATACCCAGGCCTTTCAGCCGTTCGGCACTGGCTTCCGAGCTGGCAACAGCACCTTTAAACCGGTCGCGTAGAGGGCCTAAGCGGTCGATAAATAGGTTGGCCGTCGAGCCGGTACCGATGCCCAGCACCGTGTCTTTATCCAGGTGAGGCTCTATTTCGCGAATGGCGGCATCCGCCACGGCAGCTTTTAGTTCATCTTGTGTCATGATGGTTCCAGTATCAGGAGAGGCAGTCGCCCTTAGTATAACGACCTAATCGCTGGCTGCCGATGGAAACGCCGCTAGACGTTGCCAGTCGTAATCTGCTACCAATAAAGGTTTTGTTCGCACCCGTCAGGGTCACGTCATTTTTCTGGGATGTCAGCATGCTCGAAGCAACCGTCAAAAAGATCCTCCAAGCCCGCGTTTATGAAGCCGCTTGCGAGACGCCTATTTCTTCCGCTCCCTTTTTGTCGCGTCGTTTCAACAACCAGATTTTGATTAAACGCGAAGATTTGCAGCCAGTGTTCTCGTTCAAAATCCGCGGGGCCTACAACAAAATGGCCCAGTTGACCGATGAGCAGAAAGCCAAAGGCGTGATCGCTGCTTCGGCGGGCAACCACGCCCAGGGGTTAGCCATGGCGGCTAAGCTGATGGGCGTGAAAGCGGTGATTGTCATGCCGCGCATTACGCCGGACATCAAAGTGCAGGCGGTGCGTGCCCGTGGCGCGAAAGTGGTGCTAAAAGGTGATGCCTTTGCCGCCGCCGCCGAGCATGCCCAGGAGCTGATCAAAGAGCACGGCTACACCTATATTCCGCCGTTTGACGATATCGACGTAGTGGCAGGCCAAGGCACCATTGGCGTTGAGATTCTGCGCCAGCACAGTGGCCGGTTAGATGCAATTTTTATCCCCGTCGGTGGCGGCGGGCTGATTGCCGGAGTGGCCGCCTATGTGAAATACCTTCGCCCAGATATCAAAATCATCGGTGTGGAAGCGGAGGATAGCGCCTGCTTGAAAGCTGCACTGGAAGCCGGTGAGCGCGTGGTGCTGGATCAGGTAGGCGTCTTTGCCGAGGGTGTGGCGGTGGCGCAAATTGGCGAGGTGCCGTTCTCGCTGGTGCGTGACCTTGTTGACGATGTGATCATTGTTAACACCGATGAGATGTGTGCCGCGGTGAAAGATATTTTTGAAGATACCCGCGCGGTGGCAGAAACATCAGGGGCGCTGTCGCTGGCGGGTCTCAAAAAATACGTTCAGCAAACCGGGGCGGAAGGCGAGACGCTGCTGTGTATTAACTCTGGCGCCAACACCAACTTCGACCGCTTGCAGCATATTGCCGAGCGCACCGAGTTGGGTGAGCAGCGCGAAGCCATTCTGGCCGTCACCATTGCAGAAAAACCCGGCAGCTTTAAGAAATTCTGTCGCACGCTGGGCAAGCGTATGGTTACCGAGTTTAGCTACCGCTACGCTGATGATAGCGAAGCGCATATCTTTGTGGGTGTGCAGGTCAAGCCTGGTGGGGAAGATCGCCAAGCAGTAATTGATAAACTGCGTGAGGGTGGTTATCAGGTAGAAGACTTAACCGATAACGAGTTGGCGAAACTGCATATTCGTCACTTAAGCGGTGGCCGCCCCAGCGAACGTTTTGAAGAGGAGCTTTACCGCTTCGAGTTTCCTGAACGTCCTGGCGCATTGATGAACTTCTTAACTCAGCTGCCACACGACTGGAACATTTCGCTGTTTCACTATCGTAACCACGGGGCTGCCTATGGCCGCGT
This sequence comes from Vreelandella sp. L-15, assembly GCF_056857635.1. Taxonomy (NCBI): domain Bacteria; kingdom Pseudomonadati; phylum Pseudomonadota; class Gammaproteobacteria; order Oceanospirillales; family Halomonadaceae; genus Vreelandella; species Vreelandella sp. L-15. Next base: position 21,025 of record NZ_JBSXNN010000020.1, read on the forward strand.
TCTGGTGGGCATGCAGGTGCCCAGTGAAGATCGTACCCATGTTGCGGAGTATTTAGACGCGATTGGCTACCGCTACTGGCAAGAGAGTGATAACCCCGCTTACCGGCTCTTTATGGCGTAACACTATGTAAGTGCTTACTAACGGTGCATGTCAGAGCTGCTAGGCAGAGAGGTGTTGTTGAAACGTTTAATTAAGGGGTTAAAATAGTGCTATTAGCAGTTGTCATTGAGCCCCTTATGGCCCTATAGTCGTGAGCGAAATTAGTGAAGTGGGTCATCTCCTCAAAATGAAAAACTTGGTGACGCACTAAGGGCATTTGGCAACTGTTAAACACGTTGGAGAGGAAGCATGCGGCGTAGAAAGCCTGATATGGTGATGGCGTTAACAGTGGTGTTTTTACTCGGCGTATTAGCCACTGGATATGCGCAAGCGCTGTCGGGGAGTTAACCAACGGTTAACAACAGCGCTAACGGTATCGACGCTGCACCTGCTAGGTGAATCAATAAAACGGGCTGATCATAGCGATCAGCCCGTTTTTGTTGGCCCTGCATTGGTTGGCCGTACAACAGCAGTATCGCTGACTACCGCGTTGAGCGGGATATCCCAGGGTTCGATTGGCAGGGCATCCACCTGTTGGCAGGCATGGGCCACGCCAATCAGCGTAGGTGCTGGCCCTGGGCGGCGCATAAACGCCAAACTACGGTCATAAAATCCGCCCCCCATGCCCATCCGGTTCGCGTGCTGATCAAACCCCACCAGCGGCACGATCAGTGTGCCCAGCGCCCACGCGGGCAGCCGGTTGCGGCGCTGGGCAGCAAAGCGCGGGCAGGGCTCGGCAATGCCAAAGCGGTTTTTGACCATAGGCGTGGTATCGCCGTAGGCCACAAACCAAAGGCTGTTATCGCTAAAAGGGCGTAGTACAGGCAAGTAGATCGCCACCCGGCGCTGGCGCAGCCAAGGAATTAACGGCGTGGGGTCGATCTCACCGTTGACCGGCAGATAAAGACTAATACGCTTGGTGCGGCGGATTTCAGGAAGCTGTTTTAAACGCTGGCAAAGTGCCAGAGCCGCCTGCTTTTGTTGTTGGGCGGTGAGAGTGCGGCGTCGGCGTTTTAATTCTCGACGTAGTGCAGGCTTATCGCTAGGCGTGGTGTGGGTCATAACGCGGTAGGCCATTAAAAGAGTGTTCCCCAGAATGCCGCTGTCGTTCTGGCCCTGAACCTACTGGTTCAGGTGGGTGGCCGCAGCCAAACCGTCAGGCTTTCCGACGCACGGACATGCACACGGGTCTGGCTAGCATTTGGCCCCCTGGGTACTGCGCATAGGCTCGAGGGACTATAACGACTGGCGTACACCCCAGAGAACACCGCTATCCTAACAGAGCCACCGCTAATGCCAAAGTATCGGTTGAAGATGTTGAAGGGCTTAAGGCTCTTTGCGCGGCCGGGTGCCTGCCAGTGCTCGCTCAAGCCGATCATTTAAACGGCTGAGATTGGCTTCCCCCGCGCGGTGCTCATCCAGCGCTTCCAGCAGTTCGTGGGTAATATTTAGCGCCGCCATAATCGCGATACGCTCGCTGCCCAGCGCGCTGCTTTGGGCATGAATGCCGTGCATGGCGCGGTCCAAATAGCGAGCAGCGCGTTCAAGCTGGACTTCTTCGCCCGTGTCGCAGGCAATCATATAGCTGCGACCCAGTAGGGTGATCTCTTTCGTTGGCCGCTTTGCGTTACTCATCAATGGCTCCAGCACGGGCCAGCAAGGGGCCCGATGCGTTAACATCACTACATAGGAAGGATAGACGGGGTTCACTATAAGAGAGCCGCTTGTGCGGGGTCAACGCGCAGGCTCGCCCGCCTATCCTCGTGGTTTTATCTTCACACTGTATAAAGCGAGCATGAATCATGTCATTGATTGACGAGCGCCAGGACTTTTCTGACATAGCGGATGTATTTTTACTTCACGGTAGCATGCAGTCTCCCGCGTTTTTGGATGGACGGCTGTGCGGATTATTGGCACTGCGTAATGTAACAGCCCAGGCGTGGCTGGAAGAAGTGTGTCTCAGTTTGGGGGTAGAGCAACCCCGTGACCCGGCCAGTGCCGAGCGGCTGCTAGGCTGGCGTCGTCAAACCCTAGAAGCGCTGAGCGCTAGCGACCTGAACTACGCGCCATTACTTCCCGATGAGCTGTTCTCTTTGGCAGAACAGGCCCAAGGGCTGAAAGAGTGGACACTTGGCTTTATGGAAGTAGTGGATGAGGTGGCCGATGACACCCTTCGGGAGCGTTGGTCGCAAACGCTGAAAGAAGCGATTGATGATCTGGAGGGTCTTGGCCAGATGGAGACCGACATCGACGATAGCACGGAAAACGAGAACGACCTGTTTGCTTTAACCGAGCATGCCCGAATGGCGGCCATGTTGCTGTACACCGAACAGCACCCGGGTAAGCCACAGGTAGAGCAAACCGACGCCCCCGTTCATTGAACCCACTTCACGCTTGCATAGGAGCCGTTATGCTCACGCCACTGCCTCGCCCTGCTGCTATTCAACCAGACGAGTATCGTCGGCGCCGAGAGGCGCTGATGGCACAGCTGCCAACCAGCGCCGCGCTGGTGGTGCCTGGGGCGTCGCTCGTCACCCGCTCCCACGACAGCGAATACCCTTTTCGCCAGCAGAGCGACTTCTACTATCTAACGGGCATTCAAGAGCCTGACGCGCTGCTGATACTGCTACCAGGCCGCGCTGAAGGGCAAAGTGTAGTGTTCTGCCAAGACCGCGACCCCACCATGGAAGCCTGGACCGGCCGACGACTAGGAGCGCAGGGCGTTGTCAGCCTGCATGGTATCGACCAAGCGTTCGAGAACGCTGAGCGCGACGACCTGCTGCCAGAGCTGTTGGATGGCCGTGAGCTGCTCTATGCGCCGCTGGATAACCCCGACGCGGTTAGCATCGCTGAAGAGGCGCTTGCCCATGCCCAAGCGGGCATGCGCCGAGGCAGGCCCGCACTAAAAGGCTGGCTGGATAGCCGCCCACTGATTCACGAGATGCGCCTCATCAAAAGCCCCGCTGAAATTGCTTTGCTGCGTCACGCAGCAGCCATTTCAGCTCAGGCCCACGTACGCGCTATGCGCACCTGCCAAGCCGGGCTAAGTGAGTACCAGCTTCAGGCCGAGCTGGAGCACACTTTTGTGTGGCACGGCGCTAGCGGGCCTGCCTACGGCACGATTGTGGGCGGCGGCGCCAATGCCTGTGTGCTGCACTATATTGAGAACAGTGATGTGCTGGAGGAGGACACGCTGGTACTGATTGACGCCGGTGCAGAGTTTGATCTCTATGCGGGCGACATCACGCGCACCTTCCCGGTGAGTGGGCGCTTTAATGATGCTCAACGGGCGCTTTACCAAGTGGTGTTAGATGCCCAGGTGCGTGCGGTGGATGCCATTGCGCCTGGCGCTACGCTAGCGGATATCCATCAGGGCGTGGTGCATGACCTAACGGCTGGCCTGATTGAGCTGGGGCTCTTAGAGGGAGACGTTCAGGCGCGCATTGATGACGAAAGCTATCGGCGCTTTTACCTCCATTCCACTTCTCACTGGTTAGGGTTGGATGTACACGATGTGGGCACCTACCGCTTGGACGAAGCGACGCCGCGCCTGCTTGCCCCAGGCATGGTGCTTACCGTGGAACCTGGGCTCTATATCCCTGATGAAGACGATATTCCCGCTGCCTATCGCGGTATCGGCATTCGTATTGAAGATAACGTTGTGGTTACCGAACAGGGGCATGACATTCTCACTGATGGCGTGCCGAAACTGATAGTAGAAATAGAGCAGTTAATGGTTAAGAAATAACCAGCAAAAACGGTCTGTTTTTTTGTTTATGTAAATTACGTTACGAAATTACGTTTAGCCAAGGTGCTTATCGTGTAAGTGCGCTATATAAGCGCGTATTGTGATGAGGAGAAGCCAATGCATGGGGCAGAACAGGTAACGCCTGCACAGCAGCAGTCGCCTACCCATGACATCGTGATTGTGGGCGGTGGGCTGGTAGGTGCCAGCTTGGGCTGTGCATTGGCACCGCTGATTGAGCGCTATGGCTGGCGCGTCGCCATCATTGAGGCCAATGCGCTACCGCAGAGCGCCGAGGAAACGACGTGGCAGCCAAGCTTTGATGCCCGCGCCAGCGCCATTGCCGAAGGCTCGGCGCAGCGCTTTCGACAGCTAGGCGTGTGGGAAGCGATGCAGGTCGAGGCCACACCGATTCATCGTATTCATATCAGCGAGCGGGGCCGTTTGGGCGCGACGCGTCTTAATGCACAAGAGCTAAGCGTCGCTGCCTTGGGTCACGTGATACCCAACGCTTGGATGGGACGCGTGTTGCATCAGAAGCTGCAGCAATTACCCATTGAGTGGCACTGCCCAGCCACGGTGGCACAGATGACTCCCACGGCCAGCGGCCACCATTTGCGGCTTTCCGATGGCAGCGAGCTAACGGCCGCGCTGACCATTTTGGCCGATGGCGGCCGCTCGGGGCTGAAGGAACAGCTAGGGATTGCTAGCCGCCGCCACTCCTATGAGCAGACGGCGGTCATTGCCCATGTGGGCATTAGCCAGCCCCATCAAGGGATTGCTTACGAACGCTTTACCTCCGAGGGACCCATCGCGCTGCTGCCACTGCCGGGGCAGGCTATGGAGCTGGTCTGGACCCATGCCAGCGGTAGCGAGCAAGCACGATTATCGCTACCGGATCATGCCTTCTTGAGCCAGCTTCAGCAGGCGTTTGGCGACCGAGTCGGGCGCTTTGCCCGCATTGGCCAGCGGTTTAGCTATCCGCTTTCGCTGGTGACTGCAGAAGAGCCCGTGCGCCCCGGCTTAGCCGTGCTGGGCAATGCGGCCCATGCGCTGCACCCAGTAGCTGGCCAGGGCTTCAATTTAGCGCTGCGTTCAGTGATGGATTTGGTTGAAGCGCTCTCCCAAGGTGCTCAGCAGCAGCACTCCTTGGGAGATATGAGCACGTTGCAGGCGTTTGAGCGCCGCCGCGCCCAAGACCGCGCCAATGTGATCCGCTTTAGTGACGGCTTAGTGCGGCTGTTTGGTTACTCATTGCCGCTGCTGCCCCACGCCCGTGGCGCTGGGTTGATCGGCCTTAATTTGATTGGCCCGCTGCGCCGTGGCTTGGCACGCCGCGCGATGGGCCTGGAGCGCTGACGCTCTTATCAGTGCCCTCAATGACCCAAGCCAAGGAGTGTTATGACAACGCAATCACAAGCAGCTAAGCCGCCCGTCACGCGTTTCGATGCGGTAATTGTTGGCGCGGGTATGGTGGGCGCTGCGCTGGCCGGGCTACTGGCAGAAGCGGGAATGCAGGTGGCGCTGGTGGAAGCCAAGGCATCGCCGCTGCGCCTGGATGACGTCGCTGGCGAGATTCCTGCCCCCCGCGTTAGCGCGCTGACCCCGGTGTCCCAACGGCTGCTCACGCATTTGGGCGTATGGCCCGCCATGGCGGCGGCAAGGGTAACGCCTTACCGCTATATGCAGGTGTGGGATGCTGAGGGTAGTGGCCATATTCACTTCTCGGCGGACGAAGCGGGCACCGCCGTGCTCGGCCATATTGTAGAAAACGATGTCACACAGGCCGCGCTGAATCAGCAAGTTGCCAAGCAGCCGACCCTGACACGCTTCGATGGCGTCAGTGTATCGGCGCTACAGACGACTGCCAGCGGCCGCTGGCTGGTACTGGAGGACGGTAGCCAGCTACAAACGCCGCTGGTGATCGCTGCCGACGGCGCACGCTCTGCCTTGCGAGCGCTAGCAGGCATCTCGGTGGCGGAGGAGTCCATGGAGCAAGAGGCGGTTGTCACCACGGTGCGCTGCGCACAGTCCCACGGCGCTACCGCTCGCCAAGCCTTTATCGGTGGTCGTCCGCTGGCTTTCTTACCGCTCACTGCCAATGGAGATGATCGCTTCTGTTCCATTGTATGGTCCACAACGCCTGAGCATGCCTGTGAACTCACCGCTTACTCTGCTGAGGCACTGGGGAAGGCCCTTGGCGAAGCTTTCGACCATCGCCTGGGCGATGTCATGCCCGTGGATAGCGCCTATCGGTTTCCGCTGGTGCAACGCCACGCCCAGCATTATGTGCAGCCCAACTTGGCTCTAGTAGGCGATGCCGCCCATAGCATTCATCCGCTGGCCGGGCAGGGCGTTAATTTGGGATTAATGGACGCGGCGGTATTAGCCGAAGAGGTGGTGGCGGCATGGCACCGGGGTGCCCCTTGGGGTAGCTTGGCCACGCTGAGTCGCTATGAGCGCCGTCGGCGCTTGGATAACACGGCCATGCTGGGCTTAATGAAAGGCTTTAAGGTGCTGTTTGGCAGCCATCAGCCAGTGTTTACGCTGGCGCGCAACCTGGGGATGAGTGGCATGAACCAGCTCGTGCCGCTTAAGCGTGTGGTGATGCGGCAGGCGACCGGAGAGCGGGGCCGCCTGCCGGCGTCGTGCCGCTAGCTAGCCGCGGCGGCGATCCACCACGTTCAGCGCTTTCAGCAGGTTAAGGGCTTCGCTGAGCTGGTAGTCGTCGCGCAGCCGCTGAGACATGGCGGCACGCTCGGGAGGCATGTCGCTTTGGCTACCGAGGTGTCCGTCCAGGTCCGCCTCACGAATGGCGCGTCGTGCCTCCGCCACTTCCAGGCGGCCGCGTACCACCTCGACATCCGGCTCGATGCCTTGCGCCTGAATCGAGCGGCCATTCGGGGTGTAGTAAAGGGCGGTAGTGAGCTTCAAACCTTCGCCATTGCCCAACGGCATGATCTGCTGTACTGAGCCCTTACCAAAGCTTTCAGTGCCCATGATGACGCCCCGGCGCTGGTCTTGCAGAGCGCCTGCGACAATTTCAGCCGCTGATGCGCTGCCGCTGTTGATCAGCACCACGAGCGGTATGTCGCCCGCCGGCGTATCCGGAGAGGCAGAAAACGACATTTCGGTATCCGAGAGTCGCCCTTCGGTATACACAATCAGCCCTTCATCTAGAAAGAGATCCGTCACTCCGACCGCCGCCTGAAGAACGCCACCGGGGTTATTACGCAGATCCAGAATTAAACCTTCCAGCGGCTGATCGCGCATCATGCGCTCAATGGCTTGGCGCGCCTGTTCGGGGGTACGTGACTGAAACTGGCTGATACGCAGGTAGCCGTAGCCTGGCTCCAGCGTTTCATGTTTGACACTCTCACTGCGGATCACTTCACGGGTGAGCGTGAACTCGCGGGGCGACTCTTCACCTGAGCGCAAAATAGTTAAACGCAGTGGCGTGCCGGGTTCGCCGCGCATTAAGTTGACGGCTTCCTGCAGCGATAGGCTATCGGTGGGGGTGCCATCGATGGCGACGATAATATCCTGAGACAGCAGGCCGGCCCGTGAAGCGGGCGTGTCATCAATGGGCGTGACGACCATCAGTTGGCCATTCTGGGTGCCCACTTCAATGCCGATACCGCCAAACTCACCTTGGGTAGACTCTCGCAGGCTCTGATACTCCTCCTCGTCTAAATAGGCCGAGTGAGGGTCTAGCTCGTTGAGCATGCCGCGCATGGCATTGCGCAGTAAGGTGCGGTCATCCACTTCTTCTACATAGCCGCGTTTGATGCGCTCGAATACTTCCGCGAAGGTTTGTATCTCTTCTAGTGGCAGGTCGTCGGCAACGCTGTTCGCCGGTTGGGCTGCCAAGGGTAGCGGAGCAGCCAGCAGCGCGAGCGGAAGCAGGGTAGCCAAGAAGCGCTTGGCAGGGGCCGATACCTCGGTAACAGATAGCGTCATGCGGACTCCGCTAGGCGAAAGGCAGCGCCAGCCGCGCTGCTCAGGTTGAGACGTTCATCATAAAGCCACTATCACCAGCTTATCCCGTCAACGGCGCGCAATCCAACGTTGCGGATTAATTGGTTCGCCGCTGTGGCGCACCTCAAAGTAAAGCGAGGGGCTGGCTTGGCCGCCGCTACTGCCTACACGGCCAATTTCATCGCCACGGCTCACTTGCTGCCCCGGGCGGGCGCTGAACTGCTGCAAGTGGGCGTAGAGCGTCATGATCTGGTCACCGTGGTCGATGATCAATAAGTTACCGAACCCTCGCATCCAGTCGGCAAACACCACACGGCCTGAATGAACCGCCGTGACTGCCGTGCCTTCGCTGGCCTGAATCACGATGCCGTTGTAGTGAACCCCGTTCCGCCGCTGAAAGCTGGCGGTGATGCTGCCTTGCACGGGCCAAGGCAAATCGCCTTGGGTGCGGGTGATGTTGGTGGTAGGCGTGGGCTCTGCCAGCCGCGCCAGTTCGGCTTGAATCGCGCGGAGCTGCTGCTCGGCCTGTTCGCGGCTCTGGCTGAGATCGGCCAGGCGGTCGGCTTCGCTCTCGTAACGATCATCCAGCGTGGTCACGACGCTGCGCCGCTCCTCGGTACGGCGGGCCAGCAGCGCGCTTTGCGCTTCCAGTTCGTCCGCCAGGGCATCCAGCCGGGTCTGGCGCTCGGCCAGCGCCTGCTCGGTATCCACAAGCGCGGTATCCAGACGGGCGATATCGGTCAAGCGCTGCTGGCGCGCTTGTGTTAGCCGGTTTAAGTAGGCCTGCATGCGGTCAAGTTCAGCGGGATCGCTTTGGTTGAGCAGCAGCTTCAGCTGGGGCGTTGGCCCCAGCCGGTAAAGCGCGGCAAGCTGCTGACCTAGCGCGGCGTACTGGGCATCGCGTTCACCCTCTAAGCGTTCGCGGTGCTGGCGTAGCTGGGTGGTTTCATCGGCGAGCTGGCGTCGCTCGGCCTGTAGCTGGTCCAGCCGCTGGTGGGTCTGGGCCAGCTCTGTTTCCACTTCCCTTAGCTCTTGCTGGGCGCTGTTCCGCGCTTGGCCGGTGGCACTCAGCCGCTCGGCCATGGCATCAATTTCTTGGCCGATGGCGTCAAGTTGCTCTCTGGCAGCCTGTTCGTCCTGTTGTGCCATCGCCGTCGACGAATAGCCCAGCATTAGCAAGGCCGTCGTTAATAAGGCCGTTCGAGCTAGCCGTTGCCACATGGGCATTACTCGAAGCGCAGCAGCGGAGTTCCGGTCATCGCCTCAGGCTGTGGCTGATTCATCATGGTCAGCAGCGTGGGGGCAAGGTCACACAGGCGGCCATCTTCGAGCTGGGCGGCGCGCTCACCAACGTATACTAGCGGCACCACAAAGGTGGTGTGGGCAGTTTGCGGTGCACCGGTTTCCGGGTGAACCATCTGCTCGGCATTGCCGTGGTCGGCAGTGATCAGGCAGGCACCGCCCGCGCGCTCAATCGCTTCCACCACGCGGCCAACGCAAATATCGACGGTCTCAATCGCTTTCACGGCGGCGTCGAAATCCCCAGTGTGGCCTACCATGTCGCCATTGGCGTAGTTGCACACCATGAGATCGAAACGGCCGCTATCAATGGCTTCTACAAGCTTATCGGTAATCTCATAGGCGCTCATTTCCGGCTTTTCGTCGTAGGTTTTAACGTCACGGGGGGAGGGCACCAGGATGCGCTCTTCGCCTTCGTACTCAGCTTCGTTACCGCCGGAGAAGAAGAACGTCACGTGGGGGTACTTCTCTGTTTCGGCAATTCGCAGTTGGGTGAGGCCGCGCTTAGCGACCACTTCGCCTAGGGTGTCGGTTAAGTCGGTGGGCGGAAACGCGGCTGGCGCGGCGATGTCCGCTGCGTAACGCGTCATCATGACCAAGCCATCACCGGCAAGCGTTGGGCGCGCACGGCGCTCAAAGCCGGTGAACTCTGCGTCGGTGAAGGCGCGGGTCAGCTCACGAGCGCGGTCGGAGCGGAAGTTTAGGAATATCGCTGCGTCGCCATCTTGCAATGTGATGGCGTTACCGTTAACCGGCACGCTGGTCGCCGCCACAAATTCGTCAGTTTCGCCGCGCTGGTAGGCGTCGCGTAGTCCGCTTTCCGCGCTGGTGGCGGTGTAATCGGCGTGGCCGTCGGTGAGCAGGCGGTAGGCTTGCTCAATGCGCTCCCAGCGGTTGTCGCGGTCCATGGCGAAGAATCGACCAATGATGGAAGCCACAAAACCGTTATCGGCACCGACCAGTTCTGAAAGGCGGGCGTTGGCGCGCTCGATAGACGCCAGTGCGCTTTGCGGCGGCATATCCCGCCCATCTAGAAAGGCGTGCACGTAGATGCGCTGGGCACCGCGCCGCGCTGCTAGCTCGGCCATGGCAATAAAGTGATCTTCGTGGCTGTGGACACCGCCTGGAGAGAGCAGGCCCAGCAGATGCACGGCACGGCCATTGGCGACTGCTGCGTCGATGGGCTTGGTGAGCACCTCGTTGGTATCCAGGTCGCCATCTTCAATGGCTTTGGTGATGCGCGTGAAGTCTTGGTAAACGATACGCCCGGCACCCAGGTTCATATGGCCGACTTCGGAGTTGCCCATCTGGCCGTCGGGTAGCCCCACATGACGGCCATCGGTATGCACGAAGGCGTGAGGGCGGTTAGCCCACAGTGCGTCCATCACTGGGGTATTGGCCGCAGCGACAGCGTTGTGGGCGTTGTCGGGGTTGTGGCCGTAGCCGTCTAGGATAATCAGCGCAACGGGGCGCGGTGCAGGTGTTGTCATTGAAAATTCCCTCGTATTTGAGTCAGCCAAGCGACGTGAGGTGCAGTTTGAAACGCTGGTGAGGGCGGCTCAGCCAGTTTTCAGACAACACCTGATAATCGGGGTCGCGACAGGCGCGCGCTTGGGGCATCATAACGCAGGCAGCCGTCGGGCGTCATGGCCTGCGCGGTATGCCCTGTGACGTGTATACTTGTCGCGTTTCTGAGGGCGGTTAGGCCGCTTTTTTCTGCATAGACCAAGAGATTGTGTTCGCGATGATCGATCAGCTGTTCGAATTCGTAATGAACCACCCCCTCCTCGTGGGGGCATTTTTGCTGGTGCTCATAGCGTGGATTGTTTATGAAACGCGTAGCGCCTCCTCGAATGCGGTGTCCTCTACCCAGGCCACTCAGCTTATCAACCGCGAAGACGCGGTGGTGCTGGACATTCGTGAGAGCAAAGACTTCAAAGCCGGACATATCGCTGGCGCTCGCAACATTCCCCAAAGCAGCCTGGATAGCCGCATGAACGAGCTGGAGAAAGTGAAGAGCCAGCCGATCATTGTGGTCTGCAAGCATGGCCAAAGTTCGGGCGCTGCCCAGGCAAAGCTGGAAAAAGCGGGCTTTGAACGGGCGATGAAGCTGCGCGGCGGCATGATGCAGTGGCAGGCCGATGGTCTTCCCGTAGTGAAGAAGTAAACGACGAAAGCGGCCTCTGGGCCGCACGCTTTTTTATTGAATGAATAACGAGGAGTCTCCCATGGCGGAAGATAACAACACCCCGCAGGCAGGTGCCGCAGAAGGCGAAAAGCCCCAGCTGAAATTCTCTTTACAGCGTATTTACGTGAAAGACATTTCCTTTGAAGCGCCGAACTCTCCTTCTGTGTTCAAGCAGGCGTTCAAGCCGAAGGTGAATCTGGACCTGAACACCACCAGCCAGAAAGTGGCCGACGACCAGTATGAAGTGGTCGTCAAAGTGACCGCGCAGGTCAACGACAGCGAAACTGGCACCACCTCGTTTTTGGCAGAAGTCGAGCAGGCGGGCCTGTTCCGTATTTCCGGCATCGAAGGCGCACAGCTTGAGCAAACGCTGGGTGCGTTCTGCCCTAACCTGCTGTTCCCGTACGCCCGTGAGTGTGTTGACAACCTGGTCAACCGTGGAGGTTTCCCACCGCTGATGCTGGCGCCGGTCAACTTCGAAGCCATGTACGCCCAGCGCAAGCAGCGCGAAGCGCAGCAGGCAAGCCAAGCGGCTGAGAACACGCACTAAGCTATGTCGGGTTCGCTAAACGCCGCTGGTTGGATCGCGCTACACGGCAAAATGCCGCGTCTCTATGTGCCTGCTGAGCTGTCAGCGGGCGCTACCTTAACGCTACCTGAGGGCCCTGCTAAGCACGTTACCCGCGTGCTGCGCATGGGCGAAGGCGCGCCGCTGATCTTGTTTGATGGCGCAGGCCAAGAGGCGGGTGTTCGGCTGGCGGAGGTGGGGCGTAAGCACACCACTGTTACTGTTGAGGCGGTGTGGTCAGGCAGTGGCGAGTCGCCGCTGGTGGTGCATCTTGGGCAAGCGATTTCCAAGGGCGACCGCATGGATTACGCCATTCAAAAAGCCGTTGAGCTAGGTGTGGCGGCGATTACCCCGCTGTATACCGAGCGGGGCGATGTGCGTTTGAAAGGCGACCGCGAAGAGAAAAAGCTGGCGCACTGGCAGGCCGTGGCGGCCAGTGCCTGTGAGCAGAGCGGCCGGGCAGTGGTGCCGCCTGTTCACCCCCCGCAGGCGTTAGGTGAGTGGCTGGCCGAGCGCCAAGAGCCGCTGCGCTTGATGCTGCACTTAGCGACGGGTAACGGCTTTGCTCAGCCAGAGCGTCCCGCGTCCGCCGCGCTGTTGATTGGCCCAGAGGGTGGCTTAAGCGATACGGATATTCAGGCCGCTATCGCCAGCCACTTTACGCCACTGACGCTGGGGCCACGGGTGCTACGCACCGAAACGGCTCCTGTGGTCGCGCTCACGCTGCTGCAGCACCACTTCGGCGATTTGTAAGCGCTTACTATCAAACCGCTGCCGTGTTTGTTGCGGCGGCGGTTTTTTTGTACCCAGCGCTGGCGTCATTCGACGCCGCTTTGCCTTGCCTAGGCAAGGTACCATAATGAAGATCTACTTCTTGTAAGGACGGCACCCATGGTCCGTGAGTCACACTCCACCCCCCGATCCGCCAGCGATGCATCTGCCCAACTGGGCGATGTGGCCTATTTAACCGTGACGGCGGTGAACAGTACCGGAGCCTTTCTGCGTTGGGGGCAGCCCAAAGACGTGCTGCTGCCCTATAGCGAGCAGCGCTTTCGCCCCGACCCCGGCAAACGGGTACTGGTGATGCTGTATAGCGATGACCAGGGGCGGCCGGTCGCTACCATGCGTCTTGACCGTTTTTTGACGGACGATGCCTGGGCGCTAGAGAAGGGCGACGAAGTCGATGTGGTGGTGGCCGACCGCACGGACTTAGGCATGAAAGTAGTGGTCAATCACCGCTACTGGGGGCTGATCTATCAGGATGATATTACCCAACCTCTGCGCCGTGGGCAGTCGCTGAAAGGCTTCGTGAAACAGCGCCGCGAGGATGGCCGAGTGGATATTTCACTGCTACCGCTCGGTGCGGCCCGCCTGGATGTGGTGGGTGATAAAGTGCTGAAAGCGCTGCGTGAGAGCGGCGGCTATCTGCCGCTGGGTGATAAAAGCTCGGCGCACGATATCAAAACCCGCTTGGGAGTTAGCAAGAGCGCTTTTAAGCAGGCGATTGGCCGTCTCTATAAACAGCAGTTGATCACCCTGGCGCCGGATGCGATCCGCCTAGTGCCCGGTGCGCTCTCCGATACGTCGGATCAATAGCCGCGGTTGGAGCCGTGCCTGCAGTGCGGCATACTGATGACTTATTGATCCTGCATGGACTGTATTTCGATGAGCCAATCAACGTTGCATCTCGGTGTGGTGATGGATCCCATCAGCGACATCGCGTACAAGAAAGACACCACCTTAGCCATGCTGTGGGCCGCTCAAGAGCGCGGCTATACGCTGCACTACATGGAGCAGGACGACCTGTTCTTACAGGCGGGCAAAGCCTACGCGCGGATGCGTCCACTCACCGTGTACCGTAACCCAGAGCACTGGTACGACCTGGGCGAGGCGACTCAGCGTCCGTTGGCCGAGCTGGATGTGGTGCTGATGCGGAAAGACCCGCCGGTGGATGCGGAGTTTATTAACGTGGTGCATCTGCTGGGCTTTGCCGAGCGCGAGGGCGTGCTGGTGGTAAACCCCACTGCTGCGCTGTTGCAGTGTAATGAGAAGCTCTTTGCCCAGCAGTTTCCCCAGTGCTGCGCGCCGACGGTCGTCGCGAGCCGCGATGATGTGCTACGCGCCTTTCATGCCGAGCACGGCGATGTGATCTTCAAGCCGCTCGACGGCATGGGCGGCACGGGCATTTTTCATATCGGCCCCGATGGCCGCAATATTGGCGCGGTGATTGAGCAACTGACGCTGCGTGGCCAGCGCCAAATCATGGCTCAGCGCTACCTGCCGGAAATCAAGGATGGCGATACGCGGATTCTCTTGGTCGATGGCGAACCGGTGCCGTTTGGCCTAGCGCGAATCCCTTCGGCGGGTGAAACCCGCGGCAATCTGGCCGCAGGTGGTCGCGGTGTGAGCCGCGAACTGACCGAGCGCGACCACTGGTTGATCCAGCAGGTGCAGCCAATGATTCGCGAGAAAGGCCTGATGTTTGTCGGCCTGGATGTCATCGGTGATTACATTACCGAGATCAACGTCACAAGCCCCACCTGTGTTCGTGAGATCGACGATCAGCGCGGCACCGATATTTCCGGAATGCTGTTAGACGCTATCGAACGTCGCTTGGCCTAATCGGTGAACGTTCTATTCGCCAAATGACGTAAGGCTTGCCGAGCCATCGGCAAGCCGTAGGAGACGCATGCAAAGCTTAAAACACCACTTTTTGATGGCGCTGCCCCACATGGAAGACCCTAATTTCACGGGCAGCCTGATTTATTTATGTGACCATGACCACAATGGCTGTATGGGCGTGATTGCCAACCGCCCGCTGGAAATTACCCTGGATGCGTTGTTTGAGCAGCTTTCACTCGGCGGTGACGACAGCCCCCACCGCAATGCGCCGGTCTACTACGGCGGCCCCATGCATAAAGATCGCGGCTTTATTCTTCACGTTGGCGACAGCCAAGCGTGGGACTCCAGCATCCAGGTGGAAGATGGCATTGCGTTCACTACCTCCATGGATATTCTCCAAGCGCTGGCGGATGGCACTGGCCCCGAACACTTTCTGGTGTGCTTAGGCTGTGCAGGTTGGGAAGTGGGTCAGTTAGAGGATGAGCTGAAAGAGAACGCCTGGCTAACGGTAGAGGGCCAAAGCAACGTGCTGTTTGATACGCCTCCAGCCGAGCGTCTTACGGCCGCTGCCGGTATTCTCGGGATTGATTTAAACCTAATGACGCGCAACGCAGGGCATGCATAAGCGTGCGGTTGGATGAGGTGTAAGTGGGATGGCAGATAACGGGCAGCGCCTGATCTTGGCGTTTGATTTTGGAACGCGGCGCATTGGCGTCGCCGTGGGTAACGAGCTGCTGCACAGTGCGCGGGAGCTGACGCCGCTGCCCGCGCGTGACGGCATTCCTGACTGGAACGTGGTCACACGCCTTATTGAAGAGTGGCAGCCAGATCTGTTCGTCGTCGGCTTGCCGCTCAATATGGACGGGACCGAATCGCTCATGAGTACCCGGGCGCGTAAGTTCGGCAATCGCCTGCATGGCCGCTACGGCAAACCCTGTGAGATGGTCGATGAGCGTGGCTCGACTCAAGAAGCCAAGCGGATTGCCCACACGGCGGGCCACCGAGGTAACTACCGAGAAGAGAGCGTAGACGGTATTGCCGCGGTGTTAATTTTGGAAGGTTGGTTCGCCCACCAGGAAGGCCTTCCTGGCGGACGGAGCGCTTACTAATCCACCGCCGTATTAACGGTCCAGGGTGCCAGTTTGGGAAGGCACGAACCAGCGGACCGGGCGCAGGTCTTTCTCAATCAGGTCATCCACTTTTAGCAGCGTGGCAAAAATCGCCATCCGCATGGGGATACCATTATCGGTTTGGCGGAAAATCGCCAGCCGCGGATCGCCGTTCAAATCGACGTTCAAATCATTAGCGCCTGGGCGGCTATCGCGGGGAAGCGGGTGCATCACGATCGTGCTTTGGCTACAGCGCTGGTCAAGAAAATCACGGTTGACCATAAAGACGTCGGAAAGCCCCTGGAAACTCTCGTTCATTTCATCCGTAAAGCGCTCTTTCTGAATGCGGGTGGTGTACACCACATCTAAATCGGCAAAGTCACTGGCCAATGAGTCGCGTTGCTCAATACGATGCCCGCGAGAAGCCACTAGATCAATTAAGTAAGAAGGCATCTCCAGCCCTGGTGGTGACACCAGCGTAATACGCAGCGGGTCATAGAGTGACAGCAGCTTAATCAGCGAATGCACCGTGCGGCCGTATTTCAAATCACCGGTCAGCAGAATATGCGCACCGCTTAAGCGTTTGCCTAATCGCTGAAACTCTTTATCAATCGTATAAAGGTCCAGCAGGGCTTGGCTTGGGTGCTCGCCTGGGCCATCGCCACCATTAATGACGGGCACATGGGTGGCGGCGGCGAATTCGGCTACCGAACCTTGGTCTGGGTGACGCATCACAATCGCATCGCAGTAGCCGCTCATTACACGGCTGGTGTCGTAAAGCGACTCGCCCTTGGCCATGGAAGAGAAGGTAAAGCCTGTGGTGTCGCACACGCTTCCCCCCAGCCGGCAGAACGCGGCATTAAAGCTCACCCGTGTGCGAGTGCTCGCTTCAAAAAACAGGTTGCCCAACACTGCACCTTCCAACACCCGCGTGACTTGGCGACGGCTAGCAATCGGCTCCATGCGTGCCGCCACGCGTAATAAGTGATCAACGCTCTCGCGGCTTAATGAATCGACAGTTAATAGGTGCTGGCTCATCATGGACCTCATCTTTAGTGGGCGTGGGTGAAGGTGGCGCTGTATAAAGTGCTAAGTGTAACCGCCAAACTAGACGTGCCGAAGCGGTTTCCATTGCTCTATAAAAGAGGGCAAGTAAGGCGGCAGAAACTTTTTTCGACTATTTGATAATTAGCTCTTGCCAACCCGGCCGCGAATCCGTAAAGTACGCATCCGCTGCCGGGGACGCCCAGCGTTACCAGCGGTGAAGGAGGTTGAAAAAACCTCTGGTTTGTCAGGAAGTTAGAGCCATCTTGTTGCCATTTAGATCGCTCGCTTCGCTCGCTTCACTCGCTGAAAACAACTAGGGTCTCCCCATTTTCCGGCGTGTCATCGGCATAGTCCTCCTGAGGAGGTGAACAAGTCTGGTATTCGTGCCTCGGCGTCTGGCGCTCTTCTCCAGAGGGGGTAGAAAACACTTCGGCCTTGAGCAAACAGCCGTTG